>JAQVHD010000011.1 GCA_028696375.1 Minisyncoccota bacterium | reverse complement strand
CTCATTATGAAAAAATTAATCCGGAAGATGCTTCTTCACGCCGAGAAACCGCCGGACTCATTCCAGTTTATTCTGAAACAGCTGGATTAAGTTCTCGGGCTTTAAGATTTTTCATCAAAAAATGCCTGACTCAAACTCGCCTTCCTCTAGATCCCCTTCCTTTATTTTTACGCCAAAAATACCACCTTTTGGATTTAAAAACCGCTCTGCAACAAATTCATTTTCCCAACTCCCTCAATAATGCTCAAGCGGCTCAAAAAAGATTTTATTTCGAAAATTTATTTATTTTGGAATTAATCATAACCAAACAGCGTCTTCAGTTAAAGCAATACCGCGGTTTCTATATCAAATCCAATATGGCCGCTTTGAAAAAATTTGCTGATCAACTGAATTTTCAGCTTACCGGAGATCAAAAAAGTGCTATTCTGGATATTTTAAGAGATCTCCAAAAAGGCAAGCCAATGAATCGACTACTACAAGGCGATGTGGGATCGGGAAAAACAGTGGTGGCTGCCGTCGCCGCTCTTATGACGGTGGAAAATCATTATCAAGTTGCTTTTATGGCGCCAACTGAAATTTTAGCCACCCAGCATTTTCATACTTTTACTCAACTTTTAAAAAATTTTGATATTAATATTGGGTTAATAACTTCTACTACTATTCAAATAAGTTGGAATGGCTTAACTTCTTCTTTAACGAAAAAAGATTTTTTAAAGCAATGTGCTAATCAGCAAATACAAATTATTATTGGCACTCATGCGCTCATTCAAAAAAATGTTAAAATTCCTCGATTAGGCCTTGTTATTATCGACGAACAACATCGTTTTGGAGTGGAACAACGAAAAAAATTATTAGAAAACAAAGAAGGATTTATTCCCCACCTCCTTTCAATGACTGCCACTCCCATTCCTCGTACTTTAGCTTTAACTTTGTGGGGCGATCTGGATATTTCCTCTATTAAAGAACTGCCTAAAAATCGCAAGCCTATTGTTACTAAAATTATTACCCCCGACCAAAGAGAGAAAATTTATCAATTTGTACGCGCCGAAATTCGAACAGGGCGACAAGCTTTTGTTATTTGCCCTTTAATTAATGATTCGGTGAAATTAGAAGTAAAAAGCGTTACTCAAGAATATGAAAAGTTAAAAAAAGAAGTATTTCCTGATTTAAATATTGCGATGTTGCATGGCAAAATGAAGGCTGATATCAAAGAGAAGGTGATGAAACAATTTCTCAATCGAGAGGTTGATATTTTAATCTCAACCTCAGTTGTGGAAGTGGGCATTGATGTTCCTAATGCTACAATAATTATTATTGAAGGAGCAGAACGTTTTGGTTTAGCTCAATTATACCAATTCCGTGGACGAGTGGGTCGGAGTAGCTATCAATCTTATTGCTTTCTTTTTACAGAAACTAGTAATGTTAATAGTAAAAAGCGTTTAGAAGCTATTTTAAAAGCAAAGAATTCTTTTGAATTGGCAGAATTAGATTTGCAAATGCGCGGCCCTGGTGAATTTTTAGGAACACGTCAATCGGGATTGCCAGATTATTTTATGAATGCTTTAAAAAATTTAGACTTAGTCCAGATTACTAAAAAAGAAGCGGAAAATTTATTATCCACCAATCCAGAATTAAACAAATATCCTCTCTTAAAAGATAAAATCAAAAAACAGCAATCTATTCTAGAAAGAATTCATTAATTATAAACCCAAACTCTCGTTAATATTTTGCATTGCTTTTAAACAAAGAGAGATAAATTGTTCCAAATTTAAATTTAAATCACTGCAGCGAGCTATAATTTCTCTATTAGCTCCGGCTGCAAAACGTTTTTCATGATAACGTTTTAAAACACTCTCTACTGTTAAATCTTTTATTTTTTTTGAAGGTAAAACTAAAGTGGCCGCAACAATTAAGCCTGTTAAAGGATCGGTAGTGTGAATGGCTTTATCTAATAAAGATTCGCGCGGTGTATGATTTTGCTCATTATGGGCTTTAATTGCATGTAAAATCACCGGATCATTTAATCCTAATTTTTCTAATTCTTCAGCCGCCACCAAACCATGATGCTCTGGATCATTAATCATTTCTTTGTAATCATAATCATGTAATAAACCAGCTAATCCCCATTGATCTTCATCTTGATGAAAATAACGCGCCAACTCTCTTAAACACACCTCAACAGCAAGTGAATGTTTTATCATATTAGGATCATCGATTTTCTTTTTAAGTAATTCGAAGGCTTCTTCTCTTGTCATATTAGCTATTTTTAATAGGCATTAAAATATAAAAATAATCGTCTTTATTTGTTGCTTTCATTAAGACTGGTTTAATATCACCATTAAATCCTAATAAAACATTTTCTCCTTCAATACCCCTTAAGCCATCCAGAAAATAATGCCAATTAAATATTAATTCCTGATTTTCACCTTCTACTTCTGCATCTAATTCTGATTTATTTTCACCAATACTGGATTCTTCATTAAAAACAATAATTTTATTGGGTGTTTTTAATTTAATATTGACATTGTTAATTTTAGAAGAAAACACTGCTGCTAATCGAATTGCTTCATAAAGTGATTCTTTGTTAACTAAAACAGTTGTGGCATAGGTTTTTGGAATAATTACCTGATAATCAGGAAAACTACCCTCAATCAATCGAGAAATAATTTGAACATCTTCTAAATCAAATAAAATTTGATGGGGATCAAAATAAATTTTGATTTTTTTATCTTCTTTACAAATCCTTAAAAATTCCTGAATCACTCTTAGTGGTACAATCGCTTTTAATTCGGTTATATTAGTTTGAAACTCATTGGGTTTAATGGTTTTTTCTGCGAGTCGAAAGGTATCAGTAGCTACTAATTTCAATTCATTGTTTAAAAAGAAAAGAATACCATTCAATTCCACTCGTCGATTGGTAGGAGAGGCTGCATTAATAATCTGGTTAAGACTTTTTTTAAATAAATCACTTTTAATTTCAATGAAATTATCCGATTTAATTTGAGGAATGATGGGAAATTCACTATCTTTAATACCTTGAATAATATTTTCTGATTTATCACTTTTAATTTTAAGTTTAGAATCAGTGGAATCGAGTTCTAATTTCGGTTCAGTAATGTTATTCAAAACCGCTCCAAAAATATTAGCCGGAACAGTTATCCCACCTTCATCCACAATTTTTCCATTAATCCAACTGGTTATTGCAACTTCTAAATCAGTTGAGCATATTTTAATTCTTCCTTTTTCTGTATTAATTAAAATGTTTTTTAAAATGGGAAGAATGACGCCGTTTCCAATTCCTCCTTCGACATCAGAAAAAGCCTTCTTTAAATTTTCCCTCATAACAATTATTTTCATATTTTTATATTAAGTAGTTGTAATAGAGACGACATTTAATTTTTAAAAATTAACCCTTTTATTAATTTTAACTACATTATAAAACATTTTTTACATTTCCACATCTCTGGATTAGTTGTGTATAACTATGTTGAAATGGGTGAAATAAATTGGATAAGTTTTTGGATTAGTGTTTATTATAAATTTTTTCTTTAATCAAATTAATTTCTTGGGTGAGTAGATGATCTTTGTTCAATTGTTGAGAAATTTTATTATAAGCATGTAAAACTGTAGTGTGATCTCGATCGCCTAATTTACGAGCAATGGTGGGAAAAGAATATTTCAGATATTCACGTAAAATATACATTATAATTTGACGAGGTTTCACTAATTCTTTTTTACGTGAATGGCTAAGTAAATCTTTTTCGGGAATATTATAAAATTCACTAACAATTTTCACTACAGTTTCTGGTGCAATCATCATTACTCTCTGACTAGTAATTTCATTTAAAAGGCTTTCAATGTTTTGACGGGTAGGATTTAATTTCCGAATTTTTAAAATACCCAATAAACGAGTTAATGCCCCCTCTAACTCTCGAATGTTATAAGGAAATTTTTCTGCAATTAATCCTAAAATATCATCCGAAATATAAAAGTCACTATGCATATTTTGTAATTTCAGCTTTAAAATAGCCATGCGTGTTTCAAAATCTGGATAAGAAATATCAGCCACCATACCACCCTCAAAACGCGACCTGAGACGTTCCTCTAGTGTTGAAAGTAAATAAGGCGATCGATCTGAGGAAATTATAATTTGTTTGTTATTTTCATATAAAGTATTAAATGTGTGGAAAAATTCTTCTTGTGTTTTTTCCTTACCTGCAATAAATTGAATGTCATCAATAATTAAAACATCAACTTTGCGATATTTATTTTTCACATCCTCCATTCTTTTATTTTTTATACCATTAATCACTTCATTAACAAAAGTTTCCGTTGAAACATAACGGATGCCAATTTTATTTTTATAAATTTTTTTCAATTCATTACCCGTTGCTTGAATGAGATGGGTTTTACCCAACCCCACTCCGCCGTAAATAAAAAGGGGATTATATTTTTTGCCCAATTCTTTAATCACAGCCATCGCGGCTGAATAAGCGAGTTCATTGTTAGAACCCACTACAAAATTTTGGAAAGTATAACGAGAATTTAAATTAGTTTTAGGATCAATACTGTATTCAGAAATATTTAAAGATTCCGTTTCTTGAGGGAGTTCCACTTTCTTCTTAGTGGCAATAATAGCTGGTTTGTTACTGGATTGAATCTGATAGCGAATTTCTTTAATCTCGGGTTCAAAATTTCTGATGATTTTCAAAATAAGTTTATCATATTTCGTTTCTACCCACTCCTTGGCAAAGGCGCTTTCTAAGCCAATTACTACATAATCATCTCCTTTTTCTACAAGTTCACTGTTTTTAAACCAGGTTTGAAAATTGGGCTTAGAAATTTGAAGCTCCAATTCCCCTAAAACTGATTGCCAAAGCTCTTTGTTGTCCATATTCACATCCAATTATGAATAAAAAATTAAAAGACGCAATAGTATTATATAAATACCGCGCAAAATAGTACATGAGCAAATGTGGATTACTTGTGGATTACTCTTTTCGGTGGGCTCAATTTTTATTTCAGAATCAGTTTACGTTTTTGAGAATAAAAAGCGGTGAGAGCACAAGCCAAAGCATCAGTGATATCGTCTGGTTCGGGAATTTTTTTTAATTGCAAAATTTGCTTGACCATTAATCCGACATCTTTTTTGTCAGCACGACCATAACCCGTGAGACAAGTTTTAATTTCTAATGGTGTGGGTTGAAAAACAGGAATATTATTTTGGCTGCTGGCTAATAACAATACGCCTCGCACCTGGCTAATTTGAAACGCCGTTTTTTGATTTTGGAAAAAGAAAATCTTTTCAACCGCAATAAGATCAGGTTTGTATTTTTTAATGAGACGGTGTGCCTCTTGAAAAATTTCTTCTAAAATTTTTTCTTCTTTTAATGATTTTGGTTCAAAACAACCAAATGTTAAAACTTTGAAATGATTTTTTAGCGGGCGAATAATTCCATAGCCCAATCTTTTTGTTCCCGGATCAAATCCTAAAATTTGCATAAAAATTAAAATTAAAACTCAATAGTGGAATAAATATCTTTGACTTCCGATTGTTCATCTAATTCATCAAATAATTTTTCATAAATTTCTTTTTCTGCCGGAGAGATTTGTTCTTTGTTTTTGGGAATATAATCTAATGAAGCTTCGAGAATAGGAAAATTTAATTGGTTAATTTGTTGCTGGATTTTGTAGAGATCTTCCGGTGGGGTATAAATCGTTACATAACCATCTTCAATTTTAATATCATCCAC
The DNA here is from genome assembly GCA_028696375.1 of Minisyncoccota bacterium. Classification (GTDB taxonomy): domain Bacteria; phylum Patescibacteriota; class Minisyncoccia; order UBA6257; family JAAZHW01; genus JAQVHD01. Next base: position 9,066 of record JAQVHD010000011.1, on the reverse strand, counting down.
TCCAGCCTCAATTAATTTCAACTCCTCTTCATCGGTTAATTGAGGCGTATTTAAAACGATTCGCCCTTTTTGATCAAAAAGCCAAAGCACACTGCCACTCGCGCCTAATTTGCCGTCATACTTACTTAAAATATGTTTAATTTCAGCGAGAGTACGATTACGATTGTCAGTAATGGCTGTAATAATAATCGGATGACCATTAGGCCCGTAGGCCTCAAATAATAGCTCTTCCAATTGAGCTCCTTCCGAGGCGCCAATGCCTCTTTGAATTGCCCGCTCGATATTAGCAGCCGGCATATTAAAAGAACGCGCCTTTTCAATTGCTAGACGCAGTTTGGGATTTTTATCAGGGTCGCCACCTTTTTCTTTTGCTGCGACAGTAATAGCAGCAGCTAATTTAGAAAAATTTTTACTTTTTTTGGCATCGGTGGCTGCTTTTTTGTGTTTAATTTGAGCCCACTTAGAATGTCCTGACATAATACATATCATAATAAGTCAAAAATCAAAAGTCAAAAGTCAAAAATAAAAAACATAACTTAAAACGCAAAACTATTTATTCTGTCATCCTGAACGAAGTGAAGGATCCCATGCCCAGCAACCGAGGGATTCTTCGCTGACGCTCAGAATGACGATTAAAAAATCGAAAATCAAAAATCAAAAATCAAAAAATAATAAGTCAAAGCTCAAAACTCAAAACTCAAAACTGCAACTCAAAACCTTAAAACATCCTGAGGACAAAGTCCGAAGGATCTCTCGGCTTTGAAGATTGTAAATTGAAAATTCATTCTTGTGTCGGCTTCTTCGCCAATCCGCCCAATCAGTAGATGGAGATGGGAAATTTGTGATGTGAAACATCTTAGAAGCTCTTACTTTTTGAGAAAAAATTTTTATAATAATAGAAGTCGATAAAACAATAAATTTATGCCAAGAAAAAAGTCTACTCAAAAGGATAAAGAAATTGTACCAGAGGAAAAAAATAAAAAAGCAGAAGAGGTGACAGATTTCAGTAATAAAGAAAAAAATCCAGTCGAGGAATTCACACAGCCAGACATGGAAAAAACTAACGAATCTCAGCCGGCAATTGCCGCTGAAAAAGAGCAGTTGGGGGAATTCGATTCAGAAGATGTGAATCAAAATAAATACGTTGCTGTTTTTTCGTATTTATCAATTCTGGTTTTAATCCCTCTGCTATTAAAGCGAGATAGTGCGTTTTGTCAAAAACACGCCAAGCAGGGTTTGGTTTGGTTGGCGTTTCTGATTATAACGTCGTTTTGTTACTTTATTCCCTTTTTTAATATTCTTTATGCTTTAATGGTCATTGGCGTAACGCTAACGTGTTTTATTAAAACACTGCAAGGAAAATATTGGCCCATTCCTTTGATTTCTCAATGGGCGGAAAAGATTAATTTATAAGTATGAAAAAATATTCCTGTAAAAGAGCCAAAAAAGGAAAGCTCGCTTATCGGACTCCAGCTCCATTTCGCTATTTGCAGAAATATAAAATTCAAAAAATAAGAGTTGCTCATTAAAAATCACCCCAGCGGGTGATTTTTAATTAATATTATGAAAATGCTTGATGCGATATTTTTTCTGAGAGACGTCTATTTGAATGGTAATGAGATCGAGCCGGTAGGGTACGTCGAGATGATGGACGTTTAAATAATAAAGAATCGCTTTATTTAAATTTTCTAATTTTTTAGATGTAACTTCATCTTCGGGCAAAAGAGCAGGGTTAGACGAGTAAGGAAAGTGGGCATAAGCCATTGTTTTGACTTCCACAAAAACAAACTCCTTGCTTTGCCTGGCGATGAGATCAATCTCGCCCCATTTTTGGCGGTAGTTTTGATGGAGAATTTGGTAACCCTCTTTTTCCAAGTGCTTTTTGGCTAAGGCTTCACCGATTTGGCCAATTTTCTGTTGTTTAGTCTTCCCCATATATACATTATTATAATAATGTATATATGGGGAAGCAAGAAGGATATGTCGCAAAATAATGTTTCACAAAAATAATTATAATAGCGTGAAACATTTTTGTCAAATCAAAATGCGAAAAATTCAAAAAAGCGCTTATTTCCTTGCTTTTTTAATTTTGAGGTTTTTAAGGTGTTTCACGTGAAACACTTTTACTCTGACCAAAAATGTTTCACGTGAAACATTTTTGGTCGATTTCTTGTCGGATAAATGTTTCACGTGAAACATTTTGAATATTTTTGGTTTTTTAATGAAGCAAAGCGCTGGAAAGTGTTTCACGTGAAACACTTTCCAGCGCGGAAAGCGGTGGTTGATGGTTAAAATCTGGCATAAAGTGTTTCACGTGAAACACTTTATGCCAGATTTTGAGGGAGTATGTCGCAAAATAATGTTTCACAATTTTGTGAAACATTATTTTGCGACATATCGCCATCTCTGTCGTCATTGAATGTTCAGAAGCAATACCACCTTGACAGTTTCTTATTTTTAATGAGAAATTATACTATTAGACTTCTTTTTTTCGGAATTGGATTTATAATGAAAATAGCTTTTTGAAATTTTTAAAAAGGAGGGTGTAATGGCCATTGTTTCCTTTGATCAGGCCCAAAAAATTATGGGGCGCAGTTATGTTGGACCGATTGATATCGAAAACTTCCTACCTCTTTTTGCTTGTGATCGAAAACACCTTCAGCGTTCTAATCCTATTCCTTTTTCTCAGGAACTGTTGCAAAAACATTGCCGAACACATATTTTGGTTTTCGATTTAGGGTGGTCAATTAAAAAATTAAGGAGACAAGTTTGGCAAGTCCGACCGGATGAGATTTTTGTTAATATCGCTCCAGCTAAACCGTGGTATCAACGAGAGCCATTTTTTAATCTTTCCGTTAGACCGCAATGGCGCTTGATTCGTAAACAAGCTGTTCCTTGTTCTTTAAATCAAAGCTTTGCCCAGCAGATTCAATTTTTGTGGTCATCCGGGGAATTTGTACCCGAAGCGCGAGAAGTAATTTTTCTCGCTGTCGTTTATTATTTAAAAACCCGCGAGCGACTTTTTCCTGATTATTTTGTGCGCACGAATTCTACTTTCGAAATAACAAAAACAGTACCCCATATATATCGTGTTAAAGTAGGGCACTTTCGGCGCTTTTTAGAAATTCAGTTTGAATCCATTCTGGAACTTTATCAAAATTTTACTGATGTTGGGTTAATAACCGCCTGTTATAGTGATTTGCAGCTATAATTAAAAACAAAGACCTCTCTCTGGGGTCTTTTTTTATAATCTTAAATTAGGATTTGCTTCTAATTGTTGCCAGGAAGTTGGCCGTTGGCGATGGAAATAGGCCGCGAGGGCAATCATTGCAGCGTTATCACCCGTATATTGTTTTTCAGGGATTAAAACTTGAATATCGTGCAATTTTTTAGTTGCTTCTTGTTGCAATAATTGGGTGAGCGCTTCGTTGGCCGCTACGCCGCCGGCAGCAATGATGCTTTGCGTGCGAAAATTTTTAGCCAAGCGGATGGTTTTACTCACTAAAACTTCATTAATACTATTTTGAATTTCTGCGGCTAAAAACGGTCGGACCAGATTTAAAGAAATTCCCTGCTTTTTTAAATCTTCAACTAAATATAGAACAGCAGTTTTTAAACCCGCAAAAGAAAAATCATAATTTTTTTGGTCAATCATTGGCCGAGGCAAGTGGATTGGCAAAGGAGGAGGTGGAAGATTTTTTATTTTTTTAGCCTCCGCGGCAATCGCTGGACCGCCCGGATAACTTAAGCCCAAAAGCCGGGCTGTTTTATCAAAACATTCTCCCGCCGCGTCGTCGCGGGTTTCCCCAACTAAGCGATATTGGCCGATTTTTTTGATTAAAATGAGCTGGGTGTGGCCGCCGGAGATAATTAAACCTGCTGCGGGAAAAAGACTTTGGGGAATCTTGAGCGAAGCCCATTGATTTTCTTCTTTGGGCAACCAATTGGATAGAATGTGTCCTTCGAGGTGGTTGATTCCTAAAAGGGGGATGCGCCAATAAAAACTGAGGGCGCGCGCTAGATTAACGCCCGGCCATAAAGCCGGGGCTAATCCCGGCCCTTTAGTTACAGCAATAAAATCTATTTTTGGCTTAGTGGTAGTTTGCAAAAAAGGCAAAAGATTTTGTTTAAGGACTTCATCTTTTAATAAAATCTTTTCTAAGATTTTAGTTTGAGAGTCGGAGAATTGGTTCTTTTTCTTTTTGGTACATCGAGCTTCTTGAAGAGCCAAACGCAGCATGGGAATTAAATTTTTTTGATGTTCGCGTTTAGCTAAATTAGGCACGACGCCGCCATAAGGCTGATGCACTTTAATTTGAGAATAAACTAAATTCGCCAAAATTTTACATTGGTTATTTTTAAAATCCAAAATACTAATTCCTGTTTCATCACAACTGGTTTCAATTCCCAAAATACGCATTACCATTATCTTAATGAATCTAATGTAAAATTCAATCTTAGCTGAGATTTTTGAGGTGGTTTATATTAAAAAATTTCATGAAAATATTCATGAAATAGAAGCAATGAGGCGGCGAAAAATTTCAATGAAATTTTTCGCCGCCTCATCAATCAAACTATCTTTTTTGTCATTCTAAGCTTTACGAAGAACCCCAACAATAATTTTTTGACTTTTGATTTTTGATTTTTGATTTTTTTTATTGTCATTCTGAGCGTCAGCGAAGAATCCCAGATGATGAATGACTAATGTCTAATTGACCTAATGTCTAAAGGCAGCGATGATTTTTCTTCGAAAAATCATCGCTGCCTCGTTTTGTCATTAGTCATTGGGATTTGATTGGTCATTAGAAATTAGTCATTAGACATTCTATTGAGAGATCCTTCGGGCTGCGCCCTCAGGATGACAAAAAGAGAGTCCGGATGATAACAAGAGGATAGTTTTAGGGTTTTGAGTTGCAGTTTTGAGCTTTGATTTTTGAATTTTATACTATATAATTTATTTAAAGACCGTCTTTTCATTGAATGCCTCTTTAATTAGATGTGTCGCTTTAAAGAGAATGTCTCAAAAAGAATTAATAACCAAACACAAAAATCAGCAATCCTTCACTCTGATTGAACTCTTAGTGGTGATTGCCATCCTCGCAGTTTTAATGAGTGTGATTGTTATTGCCATTAATCCAGCGGAAATATTAAGAAAAACTCGGGATACTCGTCGAATAGCCGACCTCTCTAATCTGGAAAAAACTCTGACGATTTATCAGGCTAGTTATTTTGGCAGTTTCTTACTATCAGCTAACAAGGTTTATGTTTCTCTTCCAGCGGTGAATTCTGATTGTTCAGATCTTCATCTCCCGGCGTTACCCCCAGGTTATTCTTATCAATGTAGCACCCAAGATAATTATCGCAAAACCAATGGTACGGGTTGGATTCCCATTAATTTTAATGACTTAGATGTTGGTGCGCCGATTTCTTCTCTCCCCACTGATCCAATCAACGCTTATTTCCAAGACCTCAATGCCCACAACGATTATTTTTATACTTTTATTATTTCTTCTGATGGTTATCAATTCGAATTAAATGCCAAATTAGAATCCAATTATTATGGTTTTACTGATCGAGATGGTTATCCAGTAAAAAATGCTGCCAAAAGCAATCTCCCCTTGGCTGATGGCGGTGATAATGGTTTATATGAAAAAGGCAGCAATCTTACCTTAATGCCTGATTCTGGCGGTTTGTGCCCAACGGGTATGGTCTGGGTACCTGCCCCTGGTAGATTCTGCATTGATAAATATGAAGCCGGCTATGCCGCCTCAGCTATCAAACCTGATGGCACCCAATGCACTTCTAATTGCCCGATTTCTCAGTACAATACTCCACCCTGGACATCAGTTAAATCGCCTGCTCCTTCTCAAACTCAGGCTATTCTTTTCTGTCAAAATATGGGCAAAGATTTACCCACTGATTTTGAATGGTGGTTAGCGGCTGCTGGCACGCCTGATCCCTATAATTCTTCTACAACAATCGATGTTGGTATGGAACCTTGCCATATTTGGAACACTGGTTCTTGGCCTTATTATGCAGCTCGTAAACCCAATGGCTCAATTTGGGCTCAAACGAATGGTTGGGGCGCTGATTATACTGCAGCTATTAACACGGGCACCGCTACTCAATGTCGATCAATTATTGGAACGATGGATATGATTGGTAATGTTTGGGAATGGACTAATAATACCCTCGCTTGTGATGGGACTAATTGTATTTATCAAGGGGTAAGCATGCCGCCTTCGGGTTACATTGCTTCTATTAATGATGAAGGCATTCCTTTAACTACTGGTTCCGCTAAGTTTAATAATGACTATTATTGGCAAAACACTGCGGTTAATACCTATGCTTTTCTCCGGGGCGGCGACTGGAGTAATGGTGCTAATGCGGGACGATTTTCTTTGTACGTGAGCAGTGTCCCCGCGGGCACGGGCAGCACCGTCGGGTTTCGTTGTCTCCTCCGCTAGTTTCTTGAAAACTATGAATTATGAATGAGAGTCGAATTACGAATAAAGAGTAAAATATATATTTTGATTTTTGGTCTTTGGAATTTTGGACTTGGGATTTCCGAGCAATCAAAAATTTATAATTTTTGATTGCTCGGAATAAATTTTTTAAAATATGAAAACATTTAAAAATCTCTATCATAGCATCTTTGATTTTTCTAATCTGCTAAAGAGTTATTATTCAGCCCGTAAAAGAAAAAGCGATAAAAATTATGTGATTGATTTTGAATGGAATTTAGAGCGAGAACTTTTAAAAATTCAGAAAGAGCTTCAAGAAAAAACTTATCAGCCAAATTCTTATCAGAAATTCTTTATTTCCGATCCCAAAAAACGTTTAGTGTATAAGGCCTCTTTTCGTGATCGTGTCGTTCACCATGCTCTATGTAATATTATTGAGCCAATATTTGATCGGGGGTTTATTTATGATTCTTGGGCTTGTCGTAAAAATAAAGGAACGCACCACGCGGTATTACGTCTAAAGAACTTCTTAAGATCTTTATATTTTAAATGTGGCTCCGACAATTTTTATATTTTAAAATGCGATGTTAGAAAATTTTTTGATAGTGTTGATAAGGAGAAACTTTTTATGTTAATCAATAAAAAAATTAAAGACAGAGATGTTTTATGGCTAATCAAAAAGATTTTAGATTCTACGGAAGGATCAAAAGGCATTCCCATTGGTAATTTGACTAGTCAGCTTTTTGCCAATATTTATCTCAATGAATTGGACCAATTTCTAAAACATAATTTGAGAATCAAATATTATATTCGTTATATGGACGATTTTATTATATTGTCAGACAATAAGTGCCAATTAAAAATATGGCGTGAGGAAATAAAAAATTTTATACAAAAAAATCTTCAACTTGTTTTGCATCCTCAAAAACAAGAAATTTTTCCAGCCAAAATCGGCGTTGATTTTTTAGGTTTTCATGTTTTTTACTCCCATATTTTGGTTAGGCAAAACATGATCAGGCGTTTTTGGAAAAAATTTAAGAAGGGGAAAATGAGTTCTGAAACTTTTTGCTCCTATCTTGGACATTTAAAATTTGCTGACTCATGGGGATTAAAAAAGAAAATTGAGAATAAGATGTCTATTGTGTATGGTCGTTCCCTTTACGATTTTTATGCTGAGCGAACCGCCAATCTTTCATAAAACTTACGAATTAATTTTATGGTTTTGGCCTATCGTCAATAAATTTCCTAAATCTCAAAGGTTTGTTTTAGGTCAAAGAGTTGAAAATGCCCTTATAGATTTTTTGGAATTAATTATTGAAGCCAAAAATTCTAAAATAAAAATATCAGCCTTAACTAAAGCCAGCATTAAATTAGATAAATTAAGAATTCTTGTCAGATTAGCTAAAGATTTGCATTTTATTAGTATTAAACAATATCAATTTGCTGTGGTGATGATAGACGAAATTGGTAAGATGCTTGGCGGCTGGTTAAGATCTTTGGATTAAAAAGCGAGGAGGCGGATTTTTAATATTTTTGAAAATCGGCCCGCTCGTTTTTTAATAAATGGGCGGAGGATAAGAAAAATGCTTTTCTCCGGGGCGGCAGCTGGAATAATGGTGCTAATGCGGGACGATTTTCTTTGAACGTGAACAATGTCCCCGCGAACACGAACAGCAACATCGGGTTTCGTTGTCTCCTCCGAAGTTTCAACGGGAAGCTGAGCGCTTCCTTATGGGGCCTGATTTTTAAATTTACGAATTTAAAAACTGCGCCCAAGAAACTGCTGTTCTTATTCTCGTCTTATAATAAATAATTAAACAATTATTTTATAAGATAAAAATACAAAGATTGCTTTATTTGAGTACATTTATCGCTGTATTTTGATAAACAGCAGTTTTTAAAATACACGATATTTGAAAAATTAGAGCAGTTCGATTCATAAATATTGAAGCAATTTAATACGAATAAAATAAAAACAACCGCCTAATTAAGAGCAGAATTAAGCGAACACTAAAATCCGAATTTATATTTTATTTGGTATGGTTTTTAATCACTTGAGGAATAAACTCAAAAATATCGCTTGCTAAAACGCCTTCGCCATATTTTTGCGCGGCGAGCGCACCAGCTTTTCCATTAATATAAGCGGCAGTTACAGCCGCTTGAAACGGATCAATTTGTCGTGCTAAAAGAGCGCCACAAATGCCAGCTAAAGTATCCCCAAATCCGCCCTTAGTCATATAAGGCGAGCCCGTTTTATTAACGGCTATCTTTTTCCCATCTGAAATAACATCGGCATGCCCTTTTAATAAAATGACAGTTTGTAATTTTTCAGCCCATTTTTTGACTTTAATTTTTCGATTAGCCACACTATCTTCAACTGTTTCACCAGTCAAAGCTCGAAATTCTTCTTTGTGGGGCGTAAGAATAGTTTCCTTGTTTTTAAGAATTTGACGATTGTAGGCCAAAGCACGAATTGCTTCAGCATCAATTACTACAGGGAGATTGATTTTTTGAATAATTTCTCGGATCACGCGAAATGTTTCTTCATTGCGATTGAGGCCGCCACCAATAATCAAAGCATTAAATTTTTGGCTGAGCTGGA
>JAQVHD010000030.1 GCA_028696375.1 Minisyncoccota bacterium | reverse complement strand
TTTTCTTCTTGCAAAAAAACGGATGATGCGGTAAGATAGAATAAGTCGAAAAATAAATAAAAGAACATTATTTGTTATGGGTGGTGTACCTACCAAACATTCAACGCATGGGAAAGTGAGACGCAGACGCTCCCACTTAAAACTCCAATCACAAAGCTTTACTGCCTGCCCCAAGTGTGGCGCCGCGATGATTCCGCATCGCTATTGCCCCAATTGCGGCTATTATGGTCAAAAAGAAGTGGTGGACGTCTTAGCCAAACTTTCCAAAAAAGAGAAAAAGAGTCGAGAGAAAGAAATAAAAAAATAATTTATGGCCACGCGCCATCTTTGTCGTTCTATTCTTTTACAATCTCTTTACGAATGGGATTTTTGTCGCACCAAACTCAATCACGAGGCTGATTTAATGGCGATTATTGATCGCAATATGAAAGATGCTTTGCCGCTTATTGATGAACCAGAGTTTGTTTATCGCTTGGCAAAAAATTTAGTTGATCATTTTGCAGAGATTGATAAGATTATTCAGAAAACAGCGCCCGAGTGGCCTTTAGACCAAATCAATTTAATTGATCGCAATGTTTTGCGGTTGGGTCTTTCTGAGCTTCTTTTCGGACCAAAAGATGAGGTGCCGCCAAAAGTGGCTATCAATGAAGCAGTAGAATTGGCAAAAACTTTTGGGAGCGAATCATCAAGCAAATTTGTGAATGGTGTTTTAGGAACAATTTATCGCCAATTAGTAGAAGAAGGATTGATTAAAGAGCCAGAACAAAAATCAGAAAAAGCAACGCCTTCAGATTCATCTCCTGAAGCAACCGAAAAACATGATCAAGCCGGGACAGCCGGCAACGAGATTCCCAAAGATTTGCCTCCTGATCAAAAATAGAATTATTTTTTTATTTCTTTTTTAATTTACTTTAATCAATGGACAAATTTGAAGAATTAGAAGAAAATCTTAAAATTAAATTTAAAAATATTGATTTATTAAAACAAGCCTTTTCTCATCGTTCCTACCTCAACGAAAATCCCTACTGGCGTTTGGGGCATAATGAGCGTCTCGAATTTTTAGGCGATGCCGTGCTCGAACTTGCTGTCAGCGAGTATCTTTTTAAAAAATTTCCTTCAGAACCAGAAGGATTTTTAACTAATTTGAGAGCCAGTCTGGTTAATGCGGAAACTTTAGCTGATGCTGCCAATAATTTAAATTTCAATAAATATCTTCTCTTATCCAAAGGCGAAGCCCGAGATTTGGGCCTTGGTCGCCGTTATATTTTAGCTAATACTTTTGAAGCGCTCCTAGGCGCCATTTATTTAGATAGCGGTTATAAAAAATGTCAGCAGTTTGTTGAAGAAAATCTCATCAATGTTTATTTAGAAGTAATTATGAAAGAAGGCAAATATAGAGATGCCAAAAGTTTGCTGCAAGAAAAAGTTCAAGCCGAAATTGGTATTACGCCAGTTTATAAAACATTAAACGAATGGGGGCCGGATCATGCCAAGCATTTTCAGGTAGGCGTTTATTTCGGTGATAAGTTAATCGCTGAAGGCGAAGGCACTTCTAAAAGATTAGCCGAACAGGAAGCAGCCAAGAAAGCTTTGGCTGATGAAAGTTGGCAGCCGTCGTTAAATTCTAAAAAGCAAAAGCAGGACAAGAAAGAGAAATAATGTATGAAATTGAAATCCTTAGAAATTTTAGGCTTTAAATCATTTGCTAACAAAACCACTTTTTCTTTCCCCGCTAATTTTACGGCGATTGTTGGGCCAAATGGCAGTGGCAAGTCAAATATTGTTGATGCCATCCGCTGGGTTTTAGGGGAACGCGATTTAAAAAAATTAAGAGTGGCTCATGCCGAAGAGGTAATTTTTAATGGTACGCCCAACAAAGCGCGAATGTCGTTGGCTCAGGTTTCTATTACTTTAGATAATAGTCAAAATGAATTGCCCATTGATTTTAAAGAGGTTGTTATTACGAGGCGATTAGAACGTGGCAAAGAAAATCAATATTTTATTAATGATTCTTCAGTACGTTTGAAGGACGTGGTAGAGCTTTTAGCCAAAGCCAAAATTGGGAGTGAAGGCTTGACCATTATTAATCAAGGTCTGAGTGATGCCTTACTCAAGGCTTCGCCCAAAGAGAGGCGAGTGATGATTGAGGAAAGTTTGGGATTGCGAGAATTTCAATTAAAAAAGGAAGATGCCAAAAGAAAATTAGAAGCGAGCCAGATTAATTTAGAAAAAACGCAAGCATTACTTGAAGAACTAAAACCGCATCTGCGTTCTTTGCGACGACAAATTAATCGATGGGAGAAACGCGAAGAAATTACCAAAACTCTTGCTCTTTTAGAGCAGACTTTTTATTCTGCGAAGTTTCAGGAAATTTATCTTGAGAGACAAAAGATTGAAGATGAACGTCAGAAGGCTGAGGCAGAACAAGAAAAGCAAGAGGCAGTACTGAAGGATTTAGAGCGGAAATTTGATGAGTTAGAAAAAAGTCGGCCAGATTTTTCTCAGCAATTCCAAGAATTAAGAGGGAAAATTGATGCCGTTGAAAAACAAAAAGGAGATTTATTAAAAAGCTTAGGCCGCATTGAAGGTCAGATTGAAGGATTAAAACGTTTCGCACCTGCCAACAATAATGAACCGACCCAATCCGAATTAGCCAAAACCATCAAACATATTAAAGAAGAGTTAAATCAGGTGCTGAATTTTGATTTGGAAAAGGCGCGGGAGGCAATTAAAAAATTAATTAAAGAAATCGATGAATTATTTGTTCAGGAAAAAATGCCCACCAATGAAAAAGAGATTGCAAATTTACAAGCTGAAAAAGAAAATATTTTAGCGGAGATTGAGAAACTTAATCAACAGGTAAAAAATTATAATGATGAACTAGACGCTCTCAGAAAGAAAGATGAGGAAGTCGGTAAAGATTCTCATAGCGTTCTTTTGGAATTACAAAAGCAGCGCAACCTTTTGGCAGATCTTAATCGTCAGCTCAACGAAATTTCTTTAAGAGAAGAAAAAAATAAATTACACGAAGCAGATTTAGTTACAAGATTAAAAGAAGCCAATCTAAGTTTAGAAGATTTTCAATGGGAGAAAATTAAAGATCTCGATACGGAAAAAGTTTTGAAAGATAATAATATTTCAGGATTAGATGATTTAGAGTTGAGGATTTTGCGTTTCCGCCGGGAATTGGCCAATATTGGCGAGATTGATGAATTAACTTTAAAAGAAGCAAAAGAAACAGAAGAACGCTATCAATTTCTTTCTCAGCAATCAGAAGATTTAATTAAGGCCGAGGCTGATTTAGAAAAAATCATTGCGGAGTTAACTGAAAGAATTGATACTCAATTTAGTGAATCATTAAAAATTATTAATGAAGAATTTAATAAATATTTCCGAATGATTTTTGGTGGAGGCCGGGCAAAATTATCCGTAATCAAAATTCCCAAACGGCAGAAAAAAGAAAAAGGAGAGGGGGGGAATGGCGCTGAGAAAAATAGATTAGCGGCAATCGAAGAAATAAAAAATGAAGAAGTGGTATCGGAAGAAAATGAAGAGAAACAAGAGTTTGAAACTGGAATTGAAATTTCAGTTGACTTACCGCGTAAAAAAATTAAAAGCTTGGAATTATTGTCAGGTGGCGAGCGATGTTTGGT
>JAQVHD010000029.1 GCA_028696375.1 Minisyncoccota bacterium | reverse complement strand
TCTCCTTTATCAACCATACCATTAGATCCAAAAAATACCACAACGACTGCGGCAACTACTAGTTACGTTTACTATTTTAAACCCAGTAGCACTTCAACTACCTTCACGTTACTTTGCAACATGGAATCTTCATATTATAGTAATGGAGGTACAGGAGATGTAGAAAGTAAAGACGGAGGGACGCAAAACGACTTTTACGAGGTGGGATCAGCCATGCTTTTTTAGATTAAGTACGAGAATAATTATTTCGGTAAAATATTGATTATGCAGTTTTTAAGTCAAATCGTTACATTATTGCCTTTCGTTTATTTTCTTATTACAGTCGGTTTGATCATCGCTTTTAAAAAAATAAAGCAGTTCATCAAACCGGCTGTAATTTTGATTTTGGTTTTAAAAATCGGGGAAATGACCATCAAAATTGTTAATCAGTATTATGTTTTTAAAAATTCTGATATTGGTCCCTTTCTTTTGCCACCTCACCAACAATTGAATCAATTCTTTTTCCACTACGTTGATTATCGGATTATTTATCCGATTATTTTTCCGATTCTTGTGGGCTTGCTTTTTTTCTTTTTAACTACAATTGCCAATCGATTATCAGGCGAGCGCTTCTTTGAAAAAGAAGAGCCGTGGATGTTTTTTTATGGTATAATGTTAGTGGGACATCCTTTATGGGTGGTATATGTTTTTGCCATTTTTATTATTGGTTTGATTCTCTATCTTCTGCAGTTAATTTTTAAAAAAATCAATTTTGGAGAACGGTTACCCCTTTATTATCTTTGGCTGCCTCTTGCGCTTCTCATATTTCTTCTTCAGGGATCCTATAGCACACTGCCGCTTATTGGAGATTTTCTCAGTAAAATTAGATTTTAATTATTAATTATGCCCCTACGTTTGCCAGTGGATAAAATTAAAGAATTTTTGGTAGATACAGGATTAGTTTCTCCTGAGGTTTTTCAATTGGCGCAGGAAGACGCCAAACGTACGGGGCAGGACTTAGTAGACATTTTAATCTCCCGAGGTTTTATTTCTGAGGATTACGTCTATCAATTCTATTCTGATTATTTCAAAACCCCGTTTATTAAACTGCGCGGTCGTTTAATTAAAAAATCAATTCTTTCTTTATTGCCAGAAGAGATTGCTCGTTTAAGACGCGTGGCGCTTTTTGATAAGGACGAAAAGGGTTTCGTTTATTTAGCCATGGAAGATCCCGGCGATTTGGAAGCGATTAATTTTGTTCAGAAATATATTAATGCGCCAGTAAAGGTATTTTTGACGACTTCAAAAGACCTCAATTATGTTTATTCGCTTTACGGCAAGGAGGTGGTAGAAGATTTTAAGAAGGTAATTGAAGATAATTTAAAGGAGACGGTGCGATTGAAAATGATGGGCGAAAAAGAGGTTGCGGAAGAAATGCCAATTATTAATATTGTTGATGCCATTTTGGCTTATGCAATTTCTTTAAATGCTTCCGATATTCATATCGAAGTCATGCAAGATGTGGTTTTAATCAGATTTCGAATTGATGGCGTACTTAGTGAAATGTTGCGCATCCCCAAAGAGGTGCACTCGGCTATTGTAGCGAGAATTAAAATTTTGGCTGGTTTGAAAATTGATGAACATCGCAAGCCACAAGATGGCCGTATGCGTTATGAGGCCTTGGGAGAGGCAATGGATATTCGTGTTTCTATTATGCCTACTTTTTATGGGGAAAAAGTGGAAATGCGTTTATTGCGTGCTACAGCTAAGCCAATGAGTTTCCGAGAGTTGGGAATGTTGGATGAAACGGTTCAAATAGTAGAGGAGAGTATTAAAAAGACCTACGGTATGTTGCTTGTTACAGGTCCAACCGGATCAGGTAAAACAACTACCTTGTACTCTATTTTAAATATGTTGAATAAACCCGAAGTCAATATTGTAACCATTGAAGATCCTATCGAGTATGACATTCGTTATGTTAATCAAACGCAAATTAATCCTCAGGCGGGCATTACGTTTGCTACAGGTTTGCGGGCAATTTTGCGTCAGGACCCTGATATTATTATGATCGGTGAAATTCGTGATGAAGAGACAGCGGAAATAGCCGTTCACTCAGCCTTAACCGGTCATCTGGTTTTGTCCTCTTTGCATACTAATGACGCATCAACAGCTGTTCCGCGACTTATTGATATGAAAGTGCCTGCTTTTTTAGTGGCTGCTGTTTTAAATACTGTTATTGCCCAACGTTTAGTTAGGCGCGTTTGTAAAGATTGTATTGTCTCTTACACTCCTGATTCAGAAACTTTAGAATCTCTCAGAAGGCAACTTAAAGAGATCGAAGGAGAAGATGTCGAAGTGTCCAAGGTGTTATATCGGGGAGCGGGTTGTCCCATTTGTAATTATAGTGGCTATCGAGGTCAGTTGGGTATTTTCGAAGTGCTGAGCTTGGATGAGGATTTAAGAAGATTAGTTAACAAGCCCGATTTTTCTTTAGACGCGCTAAAAAATTTAGCAAAACAAAAAGGAATGGTTACCATGTTAGAAGATGGTATCCGTAAAGCTCAATTAGGAATGACCACCGTAGAAGAGGTATTGAGAGTTATTAGAGAATAAGTTAAAATAAATGAGTCATGTTATTTAAATATCGAGCTTCGACCAAAGATGGGAAAATTATAGAAGGAGAGGGGGATTTTTTAAATGAAGATGCAGTTTTGGCATATCTCAAAAGCCAAAATCTCAATCCAATTAATCTTCAGCTGGTTGCCACCAAATCCAAATTAAAATCCCGCTTATTCGGTTCGCCAATCAATATTAATGATCAGATTTTTTTAACACGCGATTTGGCATTAATGTTAAAGGTAGGAACAGATATTTTTAAAGCCATTGATATTCTTATAGCCGATTATGATAAACCGGCAGTGAGATCACTTCTAATAGAAATTAGAGAAAACTTATCTAAAGGGCAACCTTTTTATACTACCTTTGCTAAATACCCAAAGATATTTTCACCAGTTTTTACTAATTTAATTCGAGCTGGTGAGGCCTCTGGGAATTTAGAAACAGTTTTCGAAGAATTAAGTATTACACTTGAAAAACAAAGGGATTTACAACAACGTATTAAATCAGCGTTGATTTACCCGCTTTTACTCGTGGTAGCGTCGATTGGAATTATTATTTTGCTAGTAACATTTGCGATTCCTAATATGGCGACTCTTTTTCAGGGAGGTGATATGCCTCTTCCGCCTATAACCAAGGTGATTTTTGATATTTCCTTTTTTCTTTCTGATTACGGCCTTTATATTCTAATTGGCCTGGTAGTTATTATAGTGGCAATGGTGATGTTTTATAAAATGAGCTTGGTGGGTCGGACTTTTTTTCAAAGATTAGCCTTTCGTTTGCCAGTAGTAAAAACAGTTTTATCAAAAATGGCTTATCAACGTTTTGCCACAACTTTTGGAACTTTAATGAGGGCAGGTTTGCCTATTTTGGAAAATTTGGAAATTACAGCTACGACAATAGGAAACGAAGAAATGAGGCAAGCTTTATTGCGCATTGCCAACGAGGGTGTGGCCAAAGGAGTTAGTTTAGGAGATGCTTTTCGTAAAGAAGAAATATTCCCCCACACCATCCGGACTCTTATTTCTATTGGCGAGAAGGCTGGTCGGACTGATGAGGTATTAAAGACGCTGGCGGATTTTTATGATACCGAAATCGATGTGGCAGTAAAATCCTTAGTGGCTATTTTTGAACC
>JAQVHD010000028.1 GCA_028696375.1 Minisyncoccota bacterium | reverse complement strand
GAAATAATAACACTCATCGCATAATCCAAATAAGCAGTTTTAAGCTCTTCAGTAATTTCTCGAATAATAATGCGGTCTGTTGCCTCAGAAATCTGATGATTGTCTTTTTGTTGTTGATGTTGAATTTTATTCGCTTGATTTTTTTTAAAATGTTTATTTTTTTTAACCATTGTAATTTATTTCATTAAAGAAAGAATTAACTCGGCATAAGATTTGTATTGTATTACCAGTTGATGCACCCCCGAAGAAATACTTTGGGTAATTTGAATAACCAAACCCACAAATTGTGAAAAAACCTTTAATAGACCGCCGCCAATAGCGCTCAAGAAAGGACGAAGATAATCACGATATATCACATTCAAACCACTGCGAAAAATAGTAAGATGCGAAGGCTCTTCTGTTTTTTCTGTCGCCTGAGTTGTTGAAGTCACCGGATGTTCGGCTACGTTATTTTTAACCATAAAAACCCAGCCTACGAGTAAAAAGCAAATTATAACAATCAAAGACCCGCGCAAAATAGCCATTCTTTTTTGATATGGCTGTGAACGTAAATAATGAATGTTCTGACTCGCTTTTTCTTTAATTTTGTTTAAATTTATTATCTTGCTCATAAGGCATTTAAAACTATCGTTCTAATTTCTTCTCCCCAGTTTTCTAAATCTTTTGATTTAATAATTACCCGGTCTTCTTTGTTTGCAGATTTTACTTCCATTTTTTTCAAGAAATTATCCAATTCTCCTCTTTTGATTTTAAGGCCGGGAATTTTATAATACATCGGAATAACAATTTTCGGCTCTAATTGCTTAATAATTTCCGCAGCAGCGGTCGCATCTAATACATCTCCTCCTCCAACGGGAACCAAAATAACATCTGCATCGCTAAAAAAATTGCCCACTTCCGGCGTCATTTCTTTCGGCGTCATCATACCTAAATAACCTACTTTAATATTTTCTATTTGAAGTTTATAAGCGCTCTTTACGAGGTTTTTATTAATGCTTAAAATAATTCCTCGAATAAAATTACCTTTTAATTCGTATTCGCCGGCATTACTAATAAGAAATGTTTCTTTTTTTTCTTGTCCAAAAAGACTATCCGAAAGATCAGAAAAAATATTAATGATTACATCAACCTTGTGACGCGGCGAATTTAGGCCAGATTCACGCGTGGGCAGTTCAGTCAAAACTGAAAACCGATTGCCGGTTTCTGTTATTTTAAAACATCCTTCACCGAACCATTCAATAGTCATATATGAAAATTTTACCAACTTTTAATCTAAAAATCAAATTGACAAAGAATTGTTATGAATCTTTCCAAATTGTAAATTTGTTTTCGCTCTGGACTTTTTAAAAGAAATTGGTAATATATGAAAATATGGTTAATCAAACTCCCTCTTCACCTCAGGTTAAAAAACGACCTACTTGGTGGCACAATATGGATGTGCCGCGTTTAAATGCTAACAGCATCGTTGAAGCAAAAGTTTTAAAAAAAACTCCTCGCAGTCTTTATCTTGATTTAGGGCCATATGGCACTGGATTAATTTGGGGAGCAGAATTTGCTCGGTCCGCAAAGAATATTGAAAATTTAAAAGAGGGTGACGTTGTTCGCGTTAAAGTTCTCGAACCTGAAAATGAATTTGGTATGGTAGATGTTTCTCTCCAAGACACCTTCCAAGAAAGCCAATATCAATGGGTGAAAGATTTAATAAATAACAATCAAACTATTGTAGGCAAAGTGGTGGGGGCTAACCGCGGCGGTTTATTAATTAAAATTAATGATCTGCAAGGATTTTTGCCAACTTCCCAAATGACGGAAAAGCATTTCCCCCGCGTAGAAGGCGGTGACAAAGAAAAAATCCTCGAAGCCCTAGAGGGATTAATCGGCCAAGACATCGAAGTCAAAGTCATTAATTTTAATCCTGCCTTAGGAAAAATTATTTTATCAGAGAAGAAAATCGAAGAAGATGCCATTAAAGATATAGTTGACAAGCTCAAAGTTGGCGATGAATTAGAGGGCACTCTTAATAAAATTACCAGTGGTGGCGCTATTATTACTGTAAAGGATTATCCTCAATTAAAGGCTTTCTTACCGTTAGAAGAAGCTTCCTGGACGCCAGTTGACAATCTAGAAGATATCCTCAAACCCAATCAGACTTATCGTTTTCAAATTGCCTCTATCAATAAAAACAAAGAAATTATACTGTCTTTGCGGTCTTTAGAAGAAGATCCGGTAATTCAAAAACTAAAACAGTATCAACCTCAACAGGTAGTCCGGGGTAAAATTTATAAATTTATACCTTTCGGCGCATTGGTCCAAATTGATAATGACGTTTTTGGATTTATCCATTCTTCAGAATTTGGAGGGGTAGAGGCAATGCAACAAAAAATTAGCTTAAATCAAGAACTGGATTTCGTTATTGATACCATCAATCTGAACGAAAAAAGAATTAATCTTCATCTAAAAGAGGCGCTGTAAAAATAAAACAATGGCGAAAAATCTAGATGCGATTGCTAATCAAAAAAATGGGTCTTCTCAAGAGAACCAGATTTTAGATTTAAAAAAGATTTCTATCGATAATGCGGCAGAAAAAAAGGCTTCCAGCGCCTCCTCTCAATCAATTCCCCCCTCTCCCAACGAAGCAAAAACTACACCAACTACACAAAAAAAATTACAGCCAATTTGGTGGACAATTGAAAAGAAGTATGCCGTTAATTCATGGCTCTCTCTGATTTTTTTTACCGCCATTATTATTTGCAGTATCATTGCCATTACAAGCCATAATTGGACATTTTTGGCTATTCTTATTTTAGGCACTATTCTTTTTATTCTCTTATTTTTGCAACCGCGCAAAACATGGTATCGTTTAACTCCAGAAGGATTTTATATTGATGATGATTTTATCCCTTATCGCGATGTTAAATATTACTCTATTTTGGAAACAACTGATAAAAATTTCATTATTCTAGAAACTGATAAATTACTCGACAAACATATTTTTCTCCCTTTCAAAAAGGAAAAAACGGCTAAAATTAGAGAATTTTTAAACAACTTCTTAAAAGAGAGGGAGATTAAACCATCCTTGCTCGATTTATTGGCCAATATTTTTTAATCAAGCCCCCATAGCTCAACGGATAGAGCGCAGCCCTGCGGAGGCTGAGATCGAGGTTCAATTCCTCGTGGGGGTACCATAAAAAATCAAAAATCAAAAATTACGATAAAACGATAAAAAATGCCTTCCTGCCGGAGGCAGACGTTCAAGATAATAAAATAGTGTGAGATTTGAGATTTGGAATTTGAGATTATATAATCATTTTATGTTCGACTTTCAAACTCCAATAGAATCAGTGCCGGGAGTGGGACCAATGTATCTCAAAAAGTTTCACCAATTAGGTATAAAAACAGTGGGAGATTTGCTTTTTTATTTCCCATTTCGTTATGAAGATTTTTCCCAAATCAAAAAAATTGCCGATTTAATTCCTGATGAAGTAGCAACAATTGAAGGAAAAATTTTGCAAATTAAAACCTTTCGTACGTGGCGCAAAAAAATGTTTCTTACCGAGGCTATTATTGAAGATGAGACTGGTCCTTTAAAAATTATCTGGTTTAACCAGCCTTTTTTAACTAAAAATTTAAAGCCCAATGACTGGCTGAGTGTCGCCGGTCGCCTCACCGAAAATAAAAACGGATCTTATTTCATTCCTTCTCATTATGAAAAAATTAATCCGGAAGATGCTTCTTCACGCCGAGAAACCGCCGGACTCATTCCAGTTTATTCTGAAACAGCTGGATTAAGTTCTCGGGCTTTAAGATTTTTCATCAAAAAATGCCT
>JAQVHD010000010.1 GCA_028696375.1 Minisyncoccota bacterium | reverse complement strand
TCCGCCGCAATTCTATTGATGGATATCTTGCCGCAACCCGTACACTCATGAATCAGCATCAGTTCTCCTTCTCGAAGGTTATTATATTTATCAACTCCCTCCCATTTAAATGTTAAACCGATTGGCTTCATTGGTTTCTGACATCGGGATTTTCGATCGCCTACCTTTCTATCATCAACATGTTTAGACCACAAACAATAAGGGCAGTGATTTCGATGAGCAGTACCCATAAATTCTGAAAAACGAACCCACTGACCGCAGTAACAACATTTGAATCCGCCTTTTTTCTCTTCTGATTTCATTGATTTTTTACCTTGACGTTTTTCTTGTTTTGCCATGGCCAACTTTTATTAAAATTTTCTTTTTAAAAAAGGAAAAGTCGATTTGGAAAAACGCTAATAATTATATTGGATCTTTCGTTTTATTATAAATGGCCGGATAAAAATTTTCAAAAAAGGATTAAGGTGTTACTTTGCGGCTTGGTGCGCGAAGCAGCCTGTTCCTCGCTTTTGCGAGGAACGGCCTGCTAAAAACACCTTCAATCAAGCAACTTATCCACAAACAACACCATTCGTTATTCTAAGCAATTTTGCCGCTGTCATTCTGAGCAATTTTTTCTTGTCATTCTGAGCGCCAGCGAAGAATCTCTCACTTACTTGGCATAAGATCCTTCACTGCGTTCAGGATGACAAGAAAGGAGGGTTAGCATGAGATCCTTCACTTCATTCAGGATGACAAAAAAGAGAGCTGGCATGGGATCCTTCGGGCTTTGCCCTCAGGATGACAAAAAAGCGGAGAATCATTCTGAACTTTGCGAAGAATCTCTGATATCTTTGTTATGAATTGAATTGGCAAGTCTTTCGTTATAATATAAAAACGAGGTGGTAAAATACTAGATATTATTACTTGAATGATATGCAATTTAAATTTGTTGTGTCAAAATTAGCAAATTTTTACTTTTTTATTGCCAATCTATCAGAGTGGCATTTCTCCTGT
Organism: Minisyncoccota bacterium; assembly: GCA_028696375.1. Lineage (GTDB taxonomy): Bacteria > Patescibacteriota > Minisyncoccia > UBA6257 > JAAZHW01 > JAQVHD01. The sequence goes on along the minus strand of JAQVHD010000010.1, from coordinate 17,549 downwards.
CGTAAAGATTATAACGAAGAATGGATGAAAATAATCGGCAAGTTAACGCCTCGAGAAAAAATTCTTTTAGAAAAATTCAGAAAAATTTCTCAAAAATATAATTTCAGCTCTCCTTATCTTCAAAAAACAAAATATTTAGGCAAATATTTTTATCTTTTACCTCAAAATATTTGTTGGCAACAACTTAAAAAATGCGTTACGGCGTCGGAGTTCGAAACAATTAGAGAAACTTTTGATATTTTTCGGCCAAAATTCGAAAAAATTTGGAGAAAATCCCAAACTCAAGGTTTAAAAACTTTCAAACAAGAACTTCGTAAAAACAAGTGGCAAAACTTATTTCAGGATTTAGAAATGTTTTTGGGCAAAGGGCCGGAAATTTTAAATGTCATCGTTGTTTTTTCACCCCTGAAAGGGAGTGGCGTAACAGCTGCGGGAAATGCGATGCTCGGCTATCAAAATCTTATTTTAGAATTGCCGGCATTAAAAAAGAATTCTTGGGAACTTAATTATTCCATTTGCATTTTAGCTCACGAAGTAGCTCATGTCTTATTTGAAAAGAATAATGGACGAAAACTAATAAGAGATGCTTTGAAAGATGAAAAAATGCCTCATCGTTTTAAAAATTGTCCTCTCACCACTGAGAATCTCATTAATGAAATTGTCGCCGAATCACTTGTGCCTTATGGTTATTTGGCGCAAAAATATTCTGATTTTAAATTAATTCATTGTCTTTTTAATCCTTTAGCCGAAAGTTACAAAGAATTCCAGAACTTCCAGCGTACCCACCAAATCAATTACTACCGTTATTTTATTAGATACATTGTTTGGATTTTAATGCCACTCACGATCATTTATCTCAACAACTCCAAAAAAATTGATAAGAGTTATATTCAACAAATTGTTCAAACAATAAAAAGGGGGTGATTCTTTAAACGGTCACCCCTTTGTTTTTTATACCAACATTCTTAAGTTGTTCTAGACAGTATTTAAATATTTTTTTCTAGCCTCGCAAAAGGGATAAGGACCATCATAATTACCCGAAAACCAAAAGGCATCTGCTCTACATCCTCCTTTGCATATCGACAAAAAATCGCAATCTTTACAATTTTTCTCAATCGCTTTATTTTTAAGTTCTTTGAGATGCTCGGTTTGAGAACTAGTTAAAATTGATTGAAGGACTTTTTTAATATTACCTAAGCAGATTGGTCATTGAAACTTCGCTTAACCAATTCCGCGATGGCGGGATGAACTAAATAAAAATTTCGTATTTCGAAATGCTTTTTTACACCAAAAATATTTGATCAAAATTAATGAATCTCGCAGAAAGATTCTTTCAAGATTTCTAAGCCTTCAACCAGCCATTGATCGATATCATTAGTCTGCTGCCATAGTTTTTGGAATTTTTGGAAATATTGTTGATGTTCTGGATAGCAAATAATTTTTTGCTGTTTGTGTAATTTTTTGAATGGCGGTAGTGACAGAATAACATCATTAAAAATTTCCGATAAATCCCAGAAAATTCCGTTTTCGGGATCTAATTTTTTAAAAATCTGCGGGTGTTGTTGAATCGCATAATCGTAAAAAATAAAATGGAGTAGCTCATGCATCGTCACATAAACAACCCCCTGCGGATGGCGGTAATAAATCTGAAAGGTTTTATTAGAAAGAAACCTTGGATTGCAATTAATAATGGATAAATAGCCGAGGTATTTCCCTTTTGGAAAAGGGTAATGATGAAATATTTTTGCTGCTTCCCTTAAAAATGCTTTTTCAACTCTTCTCCATTCGTAATTAAATGCGGTGACACATTTTTGCAATATTTCTCTGTGCTGTTGATAATAAATGTCAAAATAATCATTAATTACTTTTCTTTTTTGACCTTGGTTTAATTTCGTTAAAATCTTGAGTAACGGATGAAGAGCGATTATATTTTTAGCAAAATCAATCCCGCCCCGATGAAACGAAACGAACTCCAAAGCCATCTTTTTATCTAATTCCTTATTTAATTGAAATCTAACTTTTGGCTGCATAAAAAACAAAATCCCATATCTTTGATATTGTACCACAGCAGTATGGGGTTTAAAATTCATTTAGAAAAATCAATCTGAAAGATGAGCAAGAAGAAGATGGGCAACTCATTTTCATTCCATTAACTGCTGTGTTTTGTTTCAAGGCTAGGAAGTCTTCATTATTAGGAATTATAATTCTCACATTCACCCACCTCCTTTCCCTTGCTTAGTTTTGTCTGGCGAAGCCAAACAGCAAGGTACAGATCTTTGTTTCATTATCAAAGATCTACTTGGATTACACTTTCTCTTTTCTCTTTGTTAAACGCTTCCAAAAGGAGGTATAAAGCAGCCTGTTCCTCGCAAAAGCGAGGAACAGCCTGCTAAAACATATTTCTTTTTACTTAATTTTTTTTACTACTGGGCCGTGCGGCGTATCATCAACAATGTAACCAAGTTTTTTAATTTCAGCGCGCAACTCATCAGCTTTGGCAAAATCTTTCATCTCACGATATTTTTCTCGCTCTTTTACCAACGCGGCCACTTTAGGCGGAATATTTTTCTTTGCCCCTCCGAAAATAAAGCCAAAAATATTATCAACATCCTTAAGAAATATTTGAATGTTTTTTACATCTTCCTTGCTTAACTGATCTTTATCCAACAAAATATTGGCTTGCTTTATTAAAGTGAAAATGACGCCCAATGCCTTTGGAGTATTAAAATCATCATCCATCGCTTGTTTGAATGCTTTTTGAAATTGATCTATTTTTAAACGATTTTTTTGCTCCTTTTTTTCTACTCTTTGTAAACGTTCAATAAATTCATCAAAACTTTTTATTTCCCTTTTGGCTTGATCTACAATTTTTTCATTAAATTCAATCGGCGAACGATAATGATTTTTAATAATCAATAAACGCAAAACGCGCGCTCCGTCTTCGGTATTTGCCAAAAACTCATCGATGCTGGTAAAATTCTTCAGAGATTTGGACATTTTTTCTTTATTAATCGTTAAAAATCCGGTATGAAGCCAGTATTTAACAAAAGGCTTTTTGCCAGAAATTGCTTCCATTTGAGCAATCTCTGCCTCATGGTGAGGAAAAATTAAATCACGGCCGCCGCCATGAATATCGTATTGAGTGCCAAAATATTTTTCCGCAATAGCCGTATCTTCAATATGCCAACCCGGCCGGCCGAAAAACCAAGGGCTATTCCATCGCGGTTCGCCCGGCTTTGATTTCTTCCACAAACAGAAGTCGCCTTTATTCCGTTTTCCTACTGCATCGTCGATGCGCGAAACACCATCCTCTGCTTGCTCTTTAGTTCTTTTTGCTAATTTACCGTAATCTTTAAACTTGGAAATATCATAATAAATACCATCTTCCAGAAAATAAGCATAACCTTTTTTCAAAAGCCGTTCGACTTGACTAATAATTTCCGGAATATGATCCGTGGCTCGAGCATAATGACTCACTGCCGTTACTTTTAACGCTTTCATTGATCGATAAAAAAGTTTTTCATATTTCAAAGCAATTTTTTTCCAAGGTACTTTTTCTTCGGCTGCTCGTTTGATAATTTTATCGTCAACGTCGGTGATATTTTGGAGATAAAAAACATCGTAGCCCTGCGAACGTAAATATTTAACAATAGCGTCGAAAATAACGCATGTTCGAGCATGGCCTAAATGCGCCACATCAAAAACCGTGGGACCGCAAACAAACATATTTACTTGTTTATCTTTCAAAGGTTTAAAAATTTCTTTTTTACCCGAAAGAGTATTGGTGACTTTAATCATATTAATAGCATTAATAGGCTCGTGCAAACAAATATCTTCTTTGGGAAGGTTTGTTGCTTTTAATACAACGCCCTCTTTCCTCAACAGATTCAAAAGGCAAACACCGAATAGTAGCACCTGTTTCTGCTTTTATTTCTTCTGCCACTTTTTCATCTTCACACCAGTGAGCCAAAACAAAATTACCTTCATCAATTGCTTTAACAAAATCGTCCCATTGATCTACGATTTTAGTACGAGACTGCCGCATTGCTAAAGCTTTTTGGAAAAGATTATTTTGAATAGATTCTAAAGTTTTTTCTATTTCATTGGCTAATTGATCGAAGGGAATTTTTATTTTTTCTCCGCTATCACGTCTTGCTATTGTAAAAACTTCCTCTTTAACTTCTTTAGCGCCAACTTCGATTCTAATGGGAATACCCTTCTTCTCCCATTCATAAAATTTTTCGCCCGGTCTTAAATCACGACTATCAACTTGCGAACGAATATTTTTTGTAGTTAAAATATTGCTGATTTCTTCGGCTTTTTGTTTGAGACTAGCATCGCGCTGGCCGGTTTCAATCGTAGTTAAAATTACTTCTATTGGTGCGATTTTTGGTGGCAAAACCAAACCATTATCATCACCGTGGGTCATAATTAATCCGCCAATCGTTCGAGTACTTAATCCCCAACTCGTTTGCCATCCATAATGTTCTTTGCTGTCTTTATCAAAAAATTTAATATTAAAAACTTTGGAAAAATTTTGTCCTAAATTATGTGAGGTAGCGAATTGCAATGATTTGCCATCTTGCATCATTGCTTCTATTGTATAAGTGTGTTGAGCGCCAGCGAACTTTTCTAACTCCGGTTTAATACCATCGATAACGGGAATAGCCATAATATTTTCTGCAAAATCTTTGTAAATTTTAAGCATTAAACGCGCCCGTTCATCTGCTTCTTTTTCCGTGGCATGCACCGTGTGACCTTCCTGCCATAAAAATTCAATTGTCCTCAAAAATAAGCGAGGCCGCATTTCCCACCTTACTACATTAACCCACTGATTGATAAGTAGGGGCAGATCACGATAAGAATGAATCCAGCGGGCAAAAACTTCATACATAACTGTTTCTGAGGTTGGCCGAATAACGAGCGGTTCGGCTAGCTTCTTTCCGCCCGCGTGAGTGACAACTGCTACTTCCGGCGCAAATCCCTGTACGTGATCCTTTTCTCTTTCCAAAAAACGCTCAGGAATAAATAGAGGGAAATAAGCATTTTGGACACCGGTTTCCTTAAAACGTTGATCCAGAATATTTTGGATACGTTCCCAAATCGCATAACCATAAGGTCGAATCACCATACAACCTTTTACTGGGCCATACTCTGCTAATTCCGCCGCATCAATTACATCCAAATACCACTGGGAATAATCTTCGCTTCTTTTTGTTATTTTCTTATGAATGATTTTTTCTTCTTTTGTTGCCATAAAAATTTATTTTAATATTTTAAATTAAACTTAATCTCTTTGCCGTTAATTTCCATTGTTTTAGCCTCTGGCAATCCTTGAACCATTACAATTTCTTTTAATAAGCAGTTCTTTTTCAAAACGGTGGCTGATTTTTCGATTAAAGCTTTTAGGTCAGCCTCAGATGTTTCATATTCTAGAATAACATTTTTCTCGTCAATTTTTAACCCCCTCTCCTTGCGCAATTGATTGACGCTTCGTGTTAACTCCCTCAAAATGCCTTCTTCCTCTAATTCTGGCGTAATTTCAGTATCGAGCCAATCTTTCTCTCCGAGGGCTATTTCTTTAACATTGAGCTCTTCTTTCACAACATCTTCATATAAATTGTTAAACATTTCTTCGTCGCTAAATTGAATAAGTTTTAAAGGCTGGCGAATTTTTATTTGATGCTCGGAGCGCAAAGCTAAACCAATTTCTACTGCTTTGCGCGTTTGCTTCATCTTTTCCAGCACCTCTGGATTAATAAGATTTTTATTGACTGTTGGCCAATCCTCTAAATGAATTGATTCTTTCTCACCGCCGATTTCTTTATAAATATAGTCGGACACGAATGGCATAACAGGTGCCATAACTTTCGCTAATTCTAAAAGAACATATCCTAAAGTATGCATCGCCTCTTCATCACCATTTTTAAATCTTTCTCTTGATCGCCTTACATACCACGTGGATAAATCTTCAATAAATTCGGCAATGGGCCGATTAGCTTTAGCTAAATTATATTGCTCATATTGTATCGTTACTTCCTCCTTTAATGTTTCGAGGCGGGAAATAATCCAAACATCTAATACGTTTCCTAGATGCATCTCTAAAGAAATTTTGGGCGCTGAAACATATAATTTATAAAAACTCAAAACGTTCAAAAGAATCAAAATGACTTTTTTAAGAATTTCTTCTACTGCTTTTTCTGAAAACCATAAATCTTCTGCTTCAACAACTGGAGACGTAGCTAAATAATAGCGCATCGGATCGGCACCGTATTTCTCCATCATCTCTAAAGGATCGGTGTAATTTTTTAAATGCTTTGACATCTTCTTTCCATCCTCTGCCAAAACAATTCCATTCACAACAACATTTTTGAAAGCAGGCTTATCCTTTAAAGCCGTGGCTAAAACATGAAGATAATAAAACCACGCCCGTGTTTGATCAACGCCCTCAGCAATAAATTCAGCCGGGAAATTTTTCTCAAATTTTTCTTTATTTTCAAAAGGATAATGCAATTGAGCATAAGGCATTGAACCGGATTCAAACCAACAATCTAAAACATCGGGAATTCTTTTCATTGTGCCGCCACATTTCTCGCATTTAAATTGCAATTTATCAATGAAATGCTTATGAAGATCAGTGATTTTTGCACCTGTTAAATCTTCTAGTTCTTTAACCGATCCAATAACCTTTTTTTCACCGCATTGATCACAAATCCACAAAGGAATAACTGAACCCCAGTAACGCTGGCGTGAAATTGCCCAATCCCGCGCACCTTCAAGCCATTTGCCAAATCGCCCTTCTTTGATATGAGCCGGCACCCAATTAATAAATTCCGCATTTTTTAGAAGCCGGCTTTTCAAAGCCGTAACATTAACAAAGAGTGAAGAAGTAGCATAATTTAAGAGCGGCGAATCACAGCGCCAGCAATAGGGATAACTATGCGTATAAGATTCCACTTCAAAAATAAGATTTTTCTTTTTTAGAAAATCAATGACTTTTTCATCAGTGGAAGTAGGCGACTCTCTTGGCTTCACATCCAAACCTGCAAAGTCTTTCACTTCTTCTTTAAAACGACCGTCCATTCCGACATGCTGAATAAAAGGTAGGTTTTTTTCCAACCCCAAGGTCATATCTTCTTCGCCAAAAGCCGGCGCAATATGTACTACCCCTGTTCCATCTTCAGTTGTCACAAAATTAGCTGACTGAATAGTATAAAGATTTTCTTTATGCTCTAATGGCTTATTTAAGTAGTAATCAAATAGTGGCTGATAACGTCGGCCTACTAATTTTGACGCAGCGACCTGTTCTATCAGTTCTAATTTGACTGAAGCTAAATTTGAATTTTCAGCAATTGCCTTTTGATATTTTTCGAAATAATTTTTGGAAGCAATATAAACTCCGTCTAATTGATCGGAATGATTTGATAGGCGAAATTTTACATATTCAATATTTTCGCCTATTGCCAAAGCAACGTTGCCAATTAAAGTCCACGGCGTTGTCGTCCACGCTAAAATATAAACATTTGGCTCGTCGGCTAATTCGAATTTCGCTGTTACTGCCAAATCAGTCACATCTTTATAACCCTCGCTTATTTCATATTGAGAAAGTGTTGTTTCACAGCGCGGACAAATATGCATTGCCTTATAACCTTCATAAATCAATTTTTTATCCCATAATTCCTTAAATACCCACCATACACTTTCCATGTAGGTAAGATCCATAGTTTTGTAAGCATTATCCATATCTACCCAGCGGCCCCAACGTTCAATCACTTTTCGCCATTCTTCAACATAGGTTAAAACATTTTGACGACAGAACTCGTTAAATTTATCAATACCGATTTTTTCAATATCCTTTTTTGTTTTTAACCCCAGTTTTTCTTCCACAATATTCTCAATCGGCATACCATGGCAATCCCAGCCCCATTTTCTTTCGACACGATAACCTCGCATTGTTTGATAACGTGGCACAATATCTTTCATCAAACTGGCTACTAAATGACCGTAATGAGGGGTGCCGGTAGCAAAGGGCGGACCATCATAAAAAACATAATCGCCTTTTGGCGCTTTTTTTTGAAGTGATTTCTCAAAAATCTGATTTTCTTTCCAAAAATTTAAAATTTTTTTCTCAATTTCAGGTAAAGGCAACATAAAAGTGTATTTTTATTATAAAAATTTGGGAGTGCTTTTGCAAGGCAATAATTTAACTAAGTTGATGTAAGAGTTCTGATGATTTGAATCAGGGCGGGTGGTCAGGCAGCAAAAAATTTCAAAGAAATTTTTTGCTGCCTGACCATTCTTAAAATTCGCATTTTAAAAAACTGGCCACTTGGTTTTCTCCAAGTGGCCCCAAAATTTATCTTGGAGAAAACCTATTTGCGACCAGCAATAATTTGCTCAGTAATATTTTTCGGCACTTCTTCGTAGTGATCGAATTCCATAGTCATAAATCCGCGCCCTTCAGTTAACGAACGCAGGTTTGTCACATAACCAAACATTTCTGCTAATGGCACCTTCGCATCAATAATTTTACTATCCAGACGATCATTAATTTGTTCAATGCGAGCTCGTCGCGAATTTAAATCACCTGTAACCTCGCCCAAAAATTTCGCGGGCACAATCACTTGGATTTTCATAATGGGCTCTAGCAAAATGGGATTGGCCTTCTTTACTGCTTCTTGTAAAGCCATGGAAGCGGCAATTTTAAAAGCAAATTCTGACGAATCTACTTCATGAAAAGATCCATCATACAAAGTAATCCGCACATCTTGCAAAGGATAACCTGCTAAAACTCCTTTTTGAGCAGCTTCTCTAACGCCTTTTTCTACCGCAGGAATAAATTCTTGAGGAATGGCCCCGCTCCGAATTTCATTTACAAATTCAATATTTTTACCTCGCTCCAATGGCTCTACCCGCAACCAAACATGACCATACTGTCCCCGACCACCGCTTTGCCGAATATATTTTCCTTCTGCCTCGGTTGTTCCTTTAATTGTTTCTTTGTAGGCAACCTGGGGTCGACCGGTGTCAGCTTCAACCCTAAACTCACGTCGCAAACGATCCACAATTACATCCAAATGTAATTCTCCCATGCCAGCAATAATGGTTTCCCCTGTTTCTTGATCAGAATGAACTTGAAAAGTAGGGTCTTCCTCGGACAGCTTTCTTAAAGCCAGACTCATTTTCTCCTGGTCAGCCTTAGTTTTTGGTTCAATGCGCATTGAAATCACCGGCTCGGGAAATTCAATTTTCTCCAAAATAATAGGATGCGATTCATCACAAAGTGTATCGCCAGTGGTAGTAGATTTTAAACCAACAAGCGCAGCAATGTCTCCAGCAAAAACTTCCTCAACTTCTTCTCGATGATTGGCATGCATTCGAACGATTCGGCCTGCTCTTTCTTTCTGATTTTTAGTAGCATTTAAAATATAACTGCCTCGTTTGAGCGTGCCAGAATAAACCCGGAAATAGGCCAGATTGCCTATAAAAGGATCAGTCGCAATTTTAAAAGCCAAAGCCGTAAATGGTTCATCATCGCTCGCATGACGCATAATTTCTGATCCTGTTTTAGGATCAAATCCTTTTACTGGCGGCAAATCAGCGGGCGAAGGTAAATAATCCACCACGCCATCCAATAAGAATTGGACTCCTTTATTTCTTAAAGCTGAACCGCAAAATACTGGCACAATTTTACTTTCAATTGTTGCCTTTCGAAGGGCTTTGCGTAGTTCTTCAACGCTAATTTCTTCTCCTTCAAGATAACGATTAGTTAAAGCATCGTCTGTTTCTACAATTTTTTCCAGTAGCTCATGGCGATATTTTTCTGCTTCTGGTAATAAATTTTGAGGAATAGGAATTTCATTAATAATTTCTCCTTTATCGCCGCTGAAAGTAAAAGCCTTCATTCGAAGTAAATCAATCACACCCTCGAAATTGGATTCAAGACCAATATTTAATTGGACAGGCATAGCATTCGGATTAAGACGTTCTCGAATCGAGGCTAAAGAATTCACAAAACTCGCACCCATTCGATCGAGTTTATTAATAAAGCAGATGCGAGGTACTTGAAATTTATCGGCCTGATGCCAAACGGTCTCTGATTGCGGCTCTACACCAGCCACGCCATCAAAAACAACCACGGCTCCATCCAACACTCTCAACGAACGCTGCACCTCTACAGTAAAATCAATATGACCTGGTGTATCAATTAAATTAATTCGAAATTCTTTTTTAGCTCTTTCTTCTGGTGTCTTGTAGGTTTGAGTCCAGAAACAAGTGGTAGCAGCTGAAGTAATAGTAATGCCCCTTTCTCTTTCTTGCTCCATCCAATCCATCGTCGCTTCGCCTTCATGAACCTCACCAATTTTATGGGAGACACCGGTGTAATACAAAACATGCTCACTGACCGTGGTTTTTCCAGCGTCAATGTGGGCGATAATTCCAATATCTCTAGTTTTTTCAATAGGATATTCACGCATACAAATTAAATTCAAAATTCAAAAATTAAAAGTTACGACGATTAACGATTAATAAACCCAAATGCTACAAATTCACCTGCCTGCCTTGCCTGCCAAGCAGCGAGGCAGGCAGGTGAATTTAAAACGACTCACAAATAACAAATATCTTTCTTTTATTAAATCCCCTCTCCTCCATCTTGATTTTTAATCTTATTTTTGCTTACCAAGAGAAATGAGCGAAAGCACGATTGGCTTCAGCAATACGGTGAGTGTCTAATTTCTTTTTGACAGCCGCTCCTTCATTATTGCTGGCCGCAATAATTTCTTCTGCTAATTTTTCATAGGTGGGCTTACCTCTCCGACTTCTGACGGCCTGAATAATCCATCGACACGCTAAAGTTAATTGACGATCTGGCTTTACTTCCTGAGGCACTTGATAATTGGCACCACCGATTCGACGAGATTTAACCTCAACGATGGGAGCCACGTTTTTCAAGGCTGCATCAAAAACTTCCATTGGATCTTTTTTTGTCTTTTGTTTAATAATTTCCATCGCCTTATAAAAATTTTTCTCTGCCGTTGCTTTTTGACCCCGCTGCATTAAATAGTTAATAAACCGAGTGTATTCCGGTCGGTTGTAAATTAAATCTCCTTCAAAAGTCCTTTTTTCTCGATGTTTTTTACGCATAAAATTTATTGCGGTTTTTTAGCGCCGTATTTAGAGCGTTGCTGACGGCGATTTTCTACTCCAGCAGCATCCAAAACGCCCCGAACGATATGATAACGTACACCCGGTAGATCTTTCACTCGACCACCCCGCACTAAAACTACGGAATGTTCCTGCAGATTATGTCCAATGCCCGGAATATAAGCTGTTACTTCAATGCCATTAGTCAATCGGACTCTCGCTACTTTTCGTAAAGCAGAGTTTGGTTTCTTGGGGGTGGTTGTAAAAACTTTTAAACACACTCCTCGTTTAGAAGGTGAAGGATATTGAACGGGTCGATTTTTTTTATAATTAAATCCCCACATTAAAGCCGGCGCCTTACTTTTGTAGACGGTTTTCTTTCTTCCTTTTCTGACTAATTGATTAATCGTAGGCATAAATTGCTTTTAATATGTTAAATACTTTAGCAAATAAAAAGGCCGATGTCAAGAAAAAAACAAGATAAATTCTGGCTACAAATTTTGAAATTAAAAATTTATCAACCAGCGATGGATAGAAACTTTTGATTTTATTTCAGATTCGTCATTTTGAATTTTGAGATTTGAGATTTGAGATTTTTATTATATAATAATTCATATGCTCAAAGAAATTCATTCTAAAACCAGCTGGCTAGACGCTGTTAATCCCACCGATGAAGAATTAAGCAAATTGCAAAAAAAATTTAATCTTCATCCCATTATTATTAGTGAAATAAAAGAGCCATCGACACGCACCAAAATTGAAGTTTACGATGGCTTAATGTTTATTGTCTACTATTTATCTAATTACAATGAAAAAAAGCAAACCTCTGAAGCAATCGAAATTGATTTTCTTTTAACAAAAGATACTCTGATTTCTGTTCGCTATCAAAATTTTCCTTTGATTGAAGATATTTTTGAAAAAATCAAAAATAATCCCTCCAGTTATCTTAACCAAACTCCCGCACACCTTCTCCACTATATTTTAGAAGAAGGGTTAACTTTTTCTTTGCGCCAACTCGCTCACATCAATGAAAAAATCAAAAAAATTGAAGATGCTTTGTTTAAAGGCGAGCACAAAACGTTAATTAAAGAAATTGCTATTGTTAAAAGAGATATTTTGGACCAACGATTAATTGCCCGACCCCAACATTCAACCCTCGAATCCCTAAAAGAGCGGGGCGTGAAATTTTTCGGAAAAGATTTGGAAATTTATTTTAATGACCTTTTGGGTGATTACGAAAAACTCTGGATGAACTTGGATAATCTTAAAGAAACTATTGAATCGCTTGAAAATACCAATAATACATTCTTCGATAGCCGAACCAATGAAATTATGAAAACTTTAACTATTTTGGCTTTTATCACTTTCCCCCTAACTCTTCTTTCTAATGTTTTTAGCATGAACACCTTGCATACTCCTCTCGTGGGTTCTCCTTATGGATTCTGGTATATCGTTGGCCTAATGACCTTTTTTGCTTTGCTCTTTCTAATTATTTTCAAAATTAAGAAGTGGTTTTAATTACTGGGTTTTAATTAAAAGGTTATTATCAAAAATAATTTTGATTGTCCTATTAAAATCGGTTCTCAAAATTTGGGAGCCGATTTTTTGCAATAAATCGATAACCTCAGGAGAGGGATGACCATAACGATTATTTAACCCCACACCTATCAAGGCAATGCGCGGTTTGACCACTTCAAGAACTTGATTATTAGTACCTGTTTTGGAACCATGATGAGAAACTTTTAATATCTCAGATTGGATATTATCTAAACTAGCAAGTGTTTTAGAAGAAATATCACCTACAAAAAGCACTGAATGATTGCGGCTCATTAAACGAAGAACAAGAGAGTTGTCATTAAGATCATTTTTAGGAGAAGGGTTGATCGGCCATAAAATATCAAAATGGGAATCGCCAATTTTGATTTTGTCTCCAGCAGCCAAAATAACAATCGGAATGCCTTTTTCCTGAAGTGATTTTTTGAGCGCCTGAAAACTTTCACCTTGACTATCAAAACCATTATAAATAAAAATCCGGGGAGGATTGGTTTCTAACAGCTTTAAAAAGCCGCCGTAATGATCGACATTGGCATGACTCAAAATCCAAACATCAATATCGCGATGAAAATAAGTTTGAACTTGGGAAAGCGCTGTTTTAATCTGCTGGCCATCGCCCGAATCAATCAAAATCTCACCAGAAAAGGGAAATTTTAGAAGTATGGCATCGCCCTGACCCACGTTTAAAAAGTCCAGTTCGGGATTTCTGGGTTCTTTAAAAATTTCTAACCACAAAAAAACATCAAAACAAAAGATCAAAGTAAGAACAATTATAAAAATATTGCTAAATTTCTTGTCTGAGTAGCTCATGCTTTCTTAGATAAATACTAAAACCAAAAATTAATATAGCCGATATCCAAAAAATAATTTCTCTATAACTGCCAAGGCTAAGGGTGGCCAAATTCCAATGACCAAAAAAATTAATTACTCCAATTTCAAAATGAAGCAAAAGATAAGCAATAAACCCTATTAAATATCCTAACCACAAACTAATAAAAGATAAAGATGTCGCAATAAAGCCAAGAAGCATTGTGGCTGGGATAAGACTAATAATGATCATATTAACCAAAGGCGAAATAAGCGGCAAAGAACCAAATCGTAATATTAACAAAGGCAAAACCATTATTTGAGCAGAAAGGGTTGTAGCTAAAATTTCACGCCAATTGAAAAAATTCTGTTGATCAGCTTTAAGTAACCGGCTGAAAAATGGCATAAGATAAATCAAACCCAATGTAGCAGCAAATGATAATTGAAAACCAAAATCAAAACGAAGAATTTTAGGATTAAAAACAATCATCAAAAGTGCTGCGCAAAATAAAGCATTTCGCACTTCATAGCGCTTACCCAATTTATGACTCAAAACCAGCAAGACGCCCATGATTCCCGCTCGAACCACAGATGGCGAAGCGCCGGTTAAAATAATGAAAAGGATTAAAAAAATTACTATTGCCCAAAAGGCCTGCGGTCGCGCCACGCCCAAACTTATCAAAAGAAAAGAAACTGCTTCAGTAATAATCGTGATATTATATCCGGATAAGGCAATTAAGTGAGTGGTGCCGCTGCGCTGAAGCGCCAGTTGCAAATCTTTATCCAATGTTCGCTTCTCGCCTAAGAGTAATCCGCTGAGAAAGCCGCCTTCCGGTTCCGTAAAAATTTTGTCAATCTGTTTTTGAAAACTCAATCGCAACTGATACAATTTTTCTTTAAGCCACAGCCCCTGATGATGCTCTAAAATTTCAATTTCTGGATAATAAACTACGGAATAAACATTGTCTTTGGCTAAATAAGCGCGGTAATCAAAATCCTCATAAGTTTGCGGCTGCTCAAATTTTCCTGAAAAAACAATTTTATCACCATACTGAAAATCGGTGGTGTAAGATCGGCTTTTAATAAGCACTTTGCCCTGAAATGGCGGCAATAATTTAACCTGAAAACTGACGCTATTATTGCTATAAGCCGGAAGATCATTAATAACGGCCGCAACCCGAGATTGCTCTGTGCCATTCAAATAATTGCTTGAGTGAGTTTCTTGATAAAAATTATAAAGCTGGAGATAACTGAAGCCAAAAATAAAAATCAATGGATAAATAAAAAACGTGGCTGGCCTTCCTGCTAAAACTGCGCTTAATCCAAAAATAGAGCTCAACAAAAGAAGAAGTAAGCCAATTAAAACAGCTGTTGGAAAATTTAAAAAAGAGGAGAGAAAAATACCGCCAATAAAAATAATGGTGATGAGTAAAAATTGATGTGGTGGCGGAAGGGAATTTATTTTTTGAAACCAGTTAGGAATTGATATCTCTTCCATAACTCTGATCTCTCAGAATAATTTCACCGAGGGCAACTCTCAACTTTTTAGGATCATGACGTAGCAATCCTTTCTCTCTTAGCAAATCTCTTTTAATAACCGTCGCCTTACCCCATTTGTTGACATTCGGCTCAACAAAACAAGCGCCCTCTTCTTTGTATTTTTGAAAACGCTTTTTATCGGGCCGACCAGTATTAATCAAAATATAATCAAGGGTATTTTTGCCTAAATATTTTTCCAAAGTAGTGACAAAATCAGCTGCTTTGAAATAATCCGTTTCTCCTTTTTTGGTCATAATATTAGTAATAAAAATTTTTTTCGCTTTAGATTTTTTAATAGCTTCCTTCACGCCAACCACCAGAAGATTGGGAATAATGCTCGTATATAAATCTCCGGGGCCAATGATAATAAAATCAGCAGTCAAAATTGCTTGACGAGCCACAGGATTAATTTTTGCCTTGGGCTGAAGCCAAATTTTTTTAATTCTTTTGGGTTTTTTCTCTTTCTGACGATCAATCGCTCCTTCTCCATAAATAATCTGACCGTTTTCTAATTGAGCCACCAAATTAATATTATCCAAAGTAACTGGAATAACCTCACCGGAAATATTTAAAATTTTTCCTGCTTCGCGAATAGCTTTTTGAAAATCGCCAGTAATACGCTCTAAAGCAGTAATAAATAAATTGCCAAAACTATGGCCATCTAGAAAATAACTCTCGTTAAAACGATAATTAAATAATTTAGCTAACAGTTTATTGTCAGAATGAGATAAAGCAATCAAGGCGCATCGCACATCACCCGGTGGCAAAATGCCAAATTCCTCTCTCAAAACGCCACTGGAACCGCCAGAATCAGCCATACTAATAATCGCCGAAAGATGAACCGGCAAATTTTTCAAAGCCGTCAACACCACAAACACGCCCGTCCCGCCTCCAATTACTACTACTTTTTTCATCTTTTCTTGCGCCATTAATTCCTATTATAAAAAATTTCACCAAATAAAAAAGAGTGGGCTTCGTCCACTCTTTTGGTTTCTTTATTGAATTACAAACTTTTGTTGCAGCGTTCCCTCTGGAATAACAAACTCATACCTTGGATTAGAGCAAAACCAGTCTAATCCTAACCATTTCCACTTTTTCTGTACTTCGAGACGGTGAACTTTCAACAATCCCCCCTCTCTTCTTTCCTCTTTGATAATCACACCATCATCAACGGATATCTTTTTCAATTGATATCCGTCTCCAGTTTTTTGGTAATAAATATAATATTCCTGCAATCCCACTGTCCCTGTACCTAAAAAGAAAGTTCCACCAGTACTTTCGGCATTCCTCAACGACACTAATTCTACTGTCTGTGTTTCACACTGTGTAGGAAGAAATCTTCCCACTGCAACCCCAATGAACATTCCAAAAAGTGCCCCAATAATTCCCATCATCAAACCAACTAACGCAATCTCAACGGTGAAGGTGAATCGTTCCCCCAATAATAGAAACTTCACCCCAAAAAAACTTGCCATTATACCAAAAACAATTAACCAAATCATTTTCTTCTCCTTTCTTTTTAAAGAACAGATTTCGCAATTCCCTTGCGATCGGGGTTATCGAAGACAAAATTTTCGATAACGAGGTGATATTAACATAAATATTTAAAAAAGTCAAGGAAAAAAACCACGAGGTAGAAGAAAAGATGAAGCAAAAATCCGCTTACGCGGATTTTTGCTTCAATAATTACTTCTTCCAATCTTTGATAATAATGGATTGATTTTTGAGCTCAACTACTAGCTTTTGCCTCTCTTTCCAGCGAAGTTTTTTAATGTATTCGATGGGAATCGTCACAGCAAAACTACGGCCTTTACCTACTTTAGATAATTTTCTAATTTTTCGATTTTGGAATTTGATATTAGACATAGTTTTGAGACATAGTTGCTCATGAATTAATTCATGAATTAATTCATGAGCTAAAATATTTTTGAAATTTGATTTTTGAATTTTGAGATTTTTATGGTGCCCGGGGAGAGACTCGGCTACAAGTCGCTCGAGCTTCCGCTCTCGCGCTCGCAGCCCGCCGCTCGCTGGGCTCCTCGCCAACTCGCTCGTCGCCCATGGCTGCGCGCTTCTCGTCCTCACGCAAGCCAAGCAGTTGGCTTGCTCCCGTGCCCACACTCCCTTCATTCGTTTGTGCCCGGGGAGAGACTCGAACTCTCATGACCGGTGAAGGTCATTGGATTTTGAGTCCAACGCGTCTGCCAATTCCGCCACCCGGGCAAGAATCAATATAAAATCCAAAGCACAAAATTCAAAATCCAAAATTGTCAAAAGTAGTCTCGCCCCGCTCTTTATTTATTAAAGGACGGGGTTCCGCCAGCTGGGTAGTAATTAACTTAAAACTCAAAGTGCAAAACGCAAAACTATAACTCAAAACTAATTAACTTATTATTCCGACTGATCTTCATTTTGATTTTTCATTCTGATTTTTGAGATTTGATTTTTGAATTGTTTATTACTTATCATTTTACGCTTTATGTTTTTAAATTGCTTCGGAGGCC
>JAQVHD010000027.1 GCA_028696375.1 Minisyncoccota bacterium | reverse complement strand
CTGGAAACAAAAGGAATTTTGCCAGCCAAAGCCATTCCGGCGGCTAGGCCCATCATATTTTGTTCGGCAATGCCCACTTCAATAAAACGATCAGGGAACGCTTTTTGAAACATGGCGGAACGAGTGGAATCAGAAATATCCGCACAAAGGGCAACGATATTGGGATTTTCTTGTCCAGCCAAAACTAAACCTTCCCCATAGCCATCACGGGTTGGTTTTTGCTCGACGTCGGGTTTGAAAAGATTAGGATTAAGAATAGGCATACATTTTTATTTTAAACGACTGTAAAGGACTATAGTTATCAATTACTCTGCTTCGCTTTGGATTTTCCCTTGGAGAGTACGCAATTCTTTGAGGGCATTCATTGCTTCCTCTTGATTGGGTACTTTTCCGTGCCATTCCGGCTTCCATTCCATAAAACCCACTCCTTTCCCCGGAATAGTATGACAAATAATCATCACTGGTTGTTCATAAATTGCCTTGGCATGTTCAATAGCATCAATAATGGCAGGAATATTATGACCATCAACTTCTAAAACATGCCAGCCGAAAGATTCGTATTTTTCTTTTAAAGGCTCAAGAGGCATCACATCTTCTGTAAATCCATCAATTTGGATATTATTGCGATCCATCAAAAAAGTGAGATTATCTAATTTATGTTTGCCAGCAAACATGGCTGCTTCCCAAGTTTGGCCTTCCTGTTGTTCACCATCGCCAGCAATGCAATAAACTTGCCATTTTTTATGATCCATTTTGGCTGCATAAGCCAAACCAACAGCTATTGAGGCGCCTTGAGCTAAAGGGCCAGAACTGTTGTCCACACCCGGCGCAGTTCCAACATGAGGATGTCCCTGCAAACGACTCCCAAATTTCCTTAAAGTTTTTAGTTCTTCGACTGGAAAAAAGCCCGCTCGAGCTAAAGCTGCATAGTGAATAGGACAAATATGACCATTTGATAAAATAACGCGATCGCGATCCTCCCAATTGGGATTTTTGGGATCAACATTAAGAACGCCGCTAAAGTATAAAGCGGTAAAAACATCGGCCATTCCCAAAGGGCCCGCAGAATGTCCGGATTTTGCTTCTAAAAGCATATTGATGACGTCACAACGTAATTGCGCCGCCATTTCATTTAATTCCTTAATTTTTTTATCTGTTAAGAGCATAATAATAACTCAAATCTCAAAACTCAAAAATCAAAACTTTAGGTTAAAACTTAAAACTTTTTTATCCTTCAGATATTTAATTCAAAATAATTAAATACGGCTTTAGAATTTAGAATTTTGAATTTTGAATATGAGATTTTATTTTTTATATTTTTTCTAATTCTTTTATTTTTTCTTCGACCTTAGATAAATCAGAAAAAATATAAGAAGAAGAATTGATAATGTCAGCACCAGCACTTTTAATTAATGGCGCTGTTTCATTATTAACTCCCCCATCGACCTCAACAATTAATTGAGGGAATTTCTTCTTAATATTTCTGATCTTTTCTAAATTAGATAACTCAAAAGTTTGTCCAGCCGGACCAGCAGAAACAGCCAGAACTTGCACTAAATCGATTTTATCTGCATAAGGAATAATTGTTTCCCAAGGGGTTTTGCTTTCAATAGCTAAACCGAGTTCTTTTTGATATTTTTTGGTTAACTCGCGGATTTGATTAAAAGAAGCTCCGGTAATCGTTTCTAAATGCACTATGATTCTTCTTACATTGGAAATTTTTAACCAATTTTCCACTATTTTTTCTGGTTCTAAGACCATTAGATGAATTTCAAAATTTAAGAATGGGCTAAGCGTTAATAAATCGGAAGGGTTATTCCAGGTAGTGTATGAAGTAAATTTGCCGTCAGCAATATCAAATTGAATCCAATCAACCAAATTTTCAATTAACGCTACTTTCTTTTTTATCTCTTCAAAATTTTTTTCGTTAATCGTTGGAATCAGTTGCATTTTCTTTATCGGTAATTTGTTTTAAACGACGAACATAGCGTTCCTTAGGAAGAAAGTCGGTGGTGAGCCAAATGCGAATAATTTTTTTGGCCAAAGAAAGAGAAACAGTATTAGCGCCTAAGCATAAAATATTAGAATCGAGATGTTCACGTGATTGCTGGGCGACCTTTTTGCTTGTTACCAATACAGCCCGAATCCCTTTTATTTTATTAGCAGCAACACTCATTCCTAATCCATTAGCGCAAATTAGAATGCCGCGGGCTGATTGATCGCCTTCAGCTAAATCTTTTGCCACTCGTTCGGCTACGCGAAAAGCAAAAATAGGAAAATCATCCTGAGGATCTAATTGTAAATTGCCCAAGTCTTCAAATTTTAGATCAGAAGCAGTTAGGAACTCCTTTATTTTTTCTTTATATTTAAAACCAGCATGGTCTGCGCCTAAGTATAGCATACAAGACTATTATAGCACAAAAATAGGTTAAAGCCCAAAAGTTTTGAAGTCATCGAAAAAGTAAATTCACTCGATCAATAACTTTCGTGACGATTAACATGGAAGTTAATTGAAAAATCGAGGTTTTATAATTGTTTGCGGCGATTTTTCTGAAAGAAAAATCGCCGCAAACAAATCCTATTTTGAAATCCAAAATTTAAAAATGTCTACTCCTCCTCTGCTTTATAAAGAATGTACCCCGGATTTTCATAAACAACTGGGAAAGAGTTTCGGAAATACTCAAAATTTATTACCCAATCGTTCGCCGGATATCTTTCTATTAAAATGTAATCGGGCGAATATTTATTGATTAATTGATAAGCATCATCTGCTCCTTGATAAATTCTGGCCAAGTCTTTGTAGCGATCGCTATAATCAATACCATGCGACCAAAGCCAACCTCGATAACCCATTAGAATGCGTCTGCCAGCCAGTGATGAAATAGGGTTATTATGCTTATCCGTAGTTAGAAAAAGATCAGTTGGTTTGGTGTTTTTTTGAACAAAAGCAGCCAAGGCTTGATCAACTGGAGAATAAAGAACATATCGATTAGCCCGTTCCTTTTGGACAGCTAAAATTCCGGGTAAGAGTGTGATAAGTAATAAAACAAAAGCAATAATTTTATACCCCCAACTCTTTTTTCGGAAAAGATAATCAAAAAAGACAGCAATAATAACAGTTGAAAGCAAAAACCAGAGCATAAAAATTTTAGTATTATCGAATTCCCAAGGCTGAAAAATAAAAATATTGGCCAAAACGAAAATGCCTATTGAAGCACTGTAAAATGAAGTGATTTTCTTCTGATGATTTAATTGAAGTGCAATAATAAAACCAGCAATAATAAAAATAAGATAGAGACCGAGGTTTTTGAACCAGAAAAGCCAGAAAAAAGTTTCTTTTGCCATCCAGCCCCATTGCACTCTAAAAAATGACTTGTTACCAAAAGGGAAAAACCAGAGTGTTGGCCCTAAGGCCAATACCAATACCGGCAATGCACAAAGAAGCCAATCTTTAATTCTCAATTCATGATAAAAGATCCATTGAATCAAAAATAAAAATCCGCAAAAAATAACGAGGGCTAAAAAGAGATGAGTATGAACAGCCGGCATTAAACCGATGATTATACCCGCCCAGAGAAGATTCTTTGATTTTTTGGTTTCCCAATAATTCCATAAAAAATAAAGAGCTAGGCAAGCAAAAACTAATCCCAAAACAATGGTTCTTTGAGGTAAAAGAAAATCAGCGACTACATTGGAAAATTCGATCTGATGCTGAGACAAATGAGTATATTGGATAGACAAATTTTGGATAAAACGAACTAATGATTGGTCGCTTTGAGCAAAATCTTTAAAAAAATAGTATAAGGCAAAAGTCGATCCGTTAAGAATGAATAAAAACGGGGTCAGAAAAGCCGCCACCCGCTTTTTCGTTATTTTTAAGACCAGTAAATAAATAAGTACAACGAGGGCCAAAAGCGCAATGAAGCTCGGCAAGATAATTGACCAGCGCAAATTAAGACCTGCTTTCATTAAAAGAGATGAAAAATAATCCAAAGCAAAAGGATAGCGCGTTTGTTCGCCAAAATAAAGAGGGTCATTTTTTAAAACATCAATTAATCCCCTTTCTTTGAAATTAGTAATTAGCGTTAAATGATACGGCAAATCGCCCCACGTTGAACCAGCGGAGTACAAGCTGCCATTAATTTCTAAAAGCGTATGGGAAGATAAAAGATCAAAAAAAAGCCAGCCAAAGAATAAAAGAAGAACGACTAATTCCCAATGAGATTTTAGATAAGAGAAAAATTGAGACATAAGATAAGGTCAAAGCACAAAACTCAAAAGCCAAAACTACAAATAATAATAAGTCAAAACTCAAAGTTCAAAGCTCAAAACTGCAACTTAAAACCCTAAAACTATCTTTTGTCATCCTGAAAGCAGTGAAAGATCCTATGCTAACTCTCCTTCTTGTCATCCTGAGGGCGAAGCCCGAAGGATCTCTTGCCAGCTAATCGAGGGATTCTTCGCTGGCGCTCA
>JAQVHD010000026.1 GCA_028696375.1 Minisyncoccota bacterium | reverse complement strand
TTTTGAGTTTTGAGTTATTATCTTTTTGATTTTTGACTTTTTATTGTATAATTTCTTTAATGCAGTCTTCTCTAAAAATTCTTTCTCATTCGCCAGCCCAAACGCAAAAAATTGCTCAAATTCTTGTAAAAACGCTGCTGGACCAACGCACTAATCCACCGCATATTTTTGCCTTACAAGGCAATCTGGGTGCGGGCAAAACCACCTTTATTCAAGGCGTTGGCAAAGCTCTCAAAATTAAGGGAAAAATTTTAAGTCCCACATTTTTAATCATTAAATCTTTCCCATTACAAAAAAATCCCCATTTTAAAAATTTTTACCATATTGATTGTTACCGCCTAGAAAAACCGGAGGAAATTCTTGCTCTTGATTTTAAAAAAATTATTCAAGATCCGAAAAATCTCGTTTTTATTGAGTGGCCGGAACGCATTAAAAAACTACTTCCCAAAGATACTCTGTGGATCACCTTTAAAGTCGTTGATAAAAATAAGAGAGAAATAATAATTAATTCAAAACTAAAAATTCAAACCTCAAAATGATTGGAGCTGAGGAAAATTTTCATTGAAAATTTTCCTCAGCTTCCTCAATTTTGCCTTTTGCATTATTAGTGTTTTGGATTTTGGATTTTACTTTTATGACTTTAATTCTCATTGATTCTCACGCTTTAATTCATCGCTGCTTTCATGCTTTGCCCAATTTAACCACTCCAAAAGGAGAACCTATTGGCGCGGTTTATGGTACCATCCGCATTCTCTTAAAAATTATCCGCGAGTTTAAACCGGATTATTTAGCAGCTTGTTTTGATTTGGCTGAGCCAACCTTTAGACATAAAGAATACAAAGAATATAAAGCAACACGGCCAAAAACAGATGAAAATCTCATCCCCCAATTTGATAAAGTGCGACAATTTTTTGACGCTGCTCACATTAAGCATTTCGAAATTCCGGGTTATGAAGCAGACGATCTTATCGGCACTCTTGTCAAAAAATTCTCTAACGAAAAGGATCTAAAAATTATTATTCTTACCGGTGATCTTGATACACTCCAACTGGTTGATGATGACAAGGTAGTTGTTTATACAATGAAAAAAGGCATTCAGGATACCATCATCTATAACGAAAAAGAAATCGTTGAACGTTATGGTCTTAATCCTAAACAATTGATTGATTTCAAAGCCTTAAAAGGCGATCCGTCAGATAATATTTTAGGCGTCAAAGGCATTGGAGAAAAAACTGCCATTGAACTCATTAAACATTTCGGCAGCTTGGAAAATCTTTATCAAAAAATCGAAAGCGAAAATTTTCAGGCCTCACCCGACGCAAAATTAATTAAACCCAAAACGCTGAACTGCTTATTGGATCAAAAAGAACAGGCTTTTTTTAGCAAGTATTTAACAACACTCAATTGCGACGCGCCGTTAGACGTGACTCTTGCCGATCTCAAATTCAACGGCCTCAATAAAGAATCTCTCATTCCTTTATTTAAAGAATGGCGATTTGAAAGTCTTTTAAATCAGCTCTCACCAGAAAATCAATTGACTAATACTTTAGACAATGCCGCACTTCGACCTTCTCTTCAGTGGCAACCAATCGAAAAATTAAATAATCTTTCCCCGCAAACCGAGGCTCTTATCAATCTTAGCGACAACATTGAGCTATGTGTTAACGACCAATTTTTCTCCTTGCCCAAAAATCAAAATTCCTTTTCTCAAATTCAGAATATTTCTCTTATTGGCTATGATTTAAAAAACGTCGCCAAACAGCTTAATAATTACAACCTCAATTTAACTCATGATATAAAAATTGCGCAATGGCTGATTAACTCGGAATTGAAAGAGTATTCTCTGCAAAGAATTTGGCAAATGATTTTTAAAACCCCTCTGCCTAATGAAAATGTTTTGATGATTATTAAAAAAATTAAAACTGGGCAAGTGAAAAAAATAGAAGAACTTTCTTTGAAAAATGTTTTCCATGAAATTGAAATGCCGCTTATTAACATTTTAGCTAAAATGGAGCATGCTGGAATTAAAATCGACGCTGATCATTTCCATCAGTTAAGTCAAGAGCTCGATCACGAATTGCAAAAATTAGAAAAAGAAATTTTTGAACTCAGCGGAACAAGATTTAATGTAAATTCGCCAAAACAACTTTCTGAAGTGCTTTTTCAAAAACTCAATCTTAGCAATAAACATCTTTCCAAAACAGCCACTGGTCTTTTATCAACCAGAGAAAATGAACTTACCAAAATTAAAGATCTTCATCCTGTTATCGGTAAAATTCTTCAATACCGGGAATTAATGAAGCTTAAAAGTACGTATTTAGAACCGTTACCGCATCTGATGGATGAAAATTGTCGCATTCATACCACTTATAATCAAACCGGCACAGCCACAGGTCGCCTTTCGTCCGAAAATCCCAACCTTCAAAATATTCCGATGGAAGGAGATCTGGCCAAAAAAATTCGGGAAGGATTCATTGCTGAAAAAGGTTATCAATTTGTAGGATTGGATTATTCTCAAATTGAATTGCGGATCGCTGCTACCCTCTCCGACGATCCAAAGATGAAAGAGGCTTTTCTAAATGACGAAGACATTCATGCGCTTACTGCCGCGGAAATAAATAATACCTCTATTGATAAGGTAACGCCCGCTATGCGGCGCCAAGCCAAAACTTTGAACTTTGGCGTTCTCTACGGCATGGGCGCTAAATCTTTTAGTGAAGCTGCCCAAATTCCTAAAGAACAAGCCAAAAAATTTATCGAAGAATATTACCACGATTTTGCCAATATCAAAGAATGGCAGGAAAAAACTTTAGCCGAAGCGCGCCAAACCGGCTGTGTTAGAACTCTTACCGGTCGAATTCGCTGGGTCTGGGATTTAGTTTCCGGTAACCAGAAATATCGCAGTTTGGCTGAGCGCGCAGCAATAAACTTTCCTATTCAAGGATTAGCGGCTGACATCATTAAAACAGCCATGATAAGAATTAATAACTTTCTTCAAAAAGAAAATGCTGAAGCTGACATTCGCCTTATTTTGCAAATTCATGATGAATTAGTTTTTGAAGTCAAAGAAAATAAAGTTGAATGGACGAAAAAAAATATTCTACCTTTGATGGAACAAAATGAATTTCTCTCTGTGCCTTTAAAAGCCCAGTGCCACACTGGAAAAACTTTGGCTGATTTAAAATAAATTTAATTTTATTAAGAATTAATCGGCGGCAAAGCTTTTTTAATAAAAATTGCTGCCGCTACGCTTAATATTAATCCCAAACCAATAGCCATAATGATTATTTTGTCTGCAGTAGTAGGCGTTGAACTTGTTGCTAATGAGTTTCCCACATAAGAATCTGCATCTGCGCTATTAACTGAAGTAGTGTTATTTTCCATCTCCGCATTTTTCCCCGCAACGGATTCATCCATTGTTTGTACTGCTACCTGAGTCTTTTTTGTTGAATCACTACTCGCAAATTGATTCGGCGCATTGGGAGTAATTATTGAAGTCCAGCGCCAATCATTTTGTCCGGCTCGCGCAAACGACATTCCTTCTTTCGCCTTTCCCGAATAAGAGATTTTAAAGGCTAATTCCCCCTGTGGTGAATATAAACTTAAAGTTTCTCCATTATTATTCAAAGTAATTTTTGTTTTAGAATATGGCAGAATTAAATAACCGTGACGAGCTATTTCTTCATCTTTAAAAACATATTTTTGACCACTCGCATCTTCCAGCCACCAATCTTTTAACGCCACATCAATATCACTATTATTATATAATTCGATCCATTCGTTTTCGGCATCTGTGCCTACTGGATTAGGTAAGAATTCATTAATAATCACATTCACCTTCATTACTGGCAAAGAATCATTAGAGGCAGCTCCAGAAGAATCATCATCATCCTCTGTTTCGCCTTCTATCAAGGCGAGAGGCGGAGAAAAAGAAGGAGAAATATTTAGTGGAGTTGGAGTTGGTGTTTTGGTTTTGGTGGTTGAAGGCGTTGGCGTAATAGTGGGTTTATTGCAATCAAAATTGTTTGGTTGGCCCGGTGAACCTCCTAAATTTTTTGACTCGCAAAATTGTATTGAAAAATCGCTCGTTCGCTCCAAAGAATAACCATTGCCATTGCCTCCCATGCCCTTCTGATAACTTATCTCTTCTACTACATTGCCATTCTGATCAATCAATCGCAAAGTTTCTCCTTCATTATTTAAACTCATCACTGTGTCTATAACAATATCGCTAAACCCGGGATGGTCAGCTAAAAATATATCTGCTTTATCAGCTAAAATCGCATAACCGCCCGGCGGAATGACCAAACTCCCCTGCCCGCCATTTTGAGGCGGTTCATTTAACAAATGATTGCTTCCATCAAAAAATCGCCAATTTTTTAAATCCACTGGCTGATCAGAAATATTTTTAATTTCCACCCATTCATGTCCACTATCCGTTCCTTTCAAATCATACATTATTTCATTAATAAT
>JAQVHD010000025.1 GCA_028696375.1 Minisyncoccota bacterium | reverse complement strand
CAATATATTTATCAACCATCTCAATCGATTCATCAACTAAAGCAACGGATTCACGAATTCTTCTTCTTTGTTCACGGTAAAGAATGTAGGCTTTGGCTGTTTCGGTTAGTCCTTCTAAAATTAAAACCTCCTCGACAATATCTTGAATTTGTTCTACATGCGGGATTTCATCTGTTTTAAATCTGCGGTTGAGAAGTTCTATTACTTTTTCTGTAAGTTTTTTAGATTCTTTGCCATCGCCTTGGCCGGTAGCTGTAATTGCCTTATAGATAGCATCATGGATTCTTTTTTCATCAAAATCCACAATCGACCCATCGCGTTTTTGCACTTTCAAAATTTTATTTTTCATTTTTTAAAAATTTCTGGAAAAATTGTTTGACCTTTTTAATCTTTATCTAAATTTTAGCCCTCGAGGATTTTTCCTTCAATGATAAAAATTGTGGATAACTTTTTCTCTTTACAAAATTTATAAAGATTTTGCTATTGTTAACCAACAAGAATGTTAAAAAGAAAATCAATAAGAGGTGTAATCCATTGAAAACAAAACATGACAAAAATCATTACCAAAATCAAACCATAACGTTCCAAACCCCAATAAAATCGTTCCCATTTCACTGGCAATAATGAATAAAGCACTCTTGAACCATCCAAAGGAGGAATGGGAACCAAATTAAAAATGGCTAAAAGCAAATTGAGATAGATAATAATTGAGAAAAAATTAACCAACGGCGCCAAAAAGACCCAATTAAAAATTCGGGCTAAACGAACAATAATGGAAAAAACTAGAGCAATAATTAAATTGGCCGAAGGCCCTGCTAAACCAACTAAACCAATGTCTCGTTTAGGCTTTCTTAATTTTAAGGGATCAAAAGGAACGGGTTTGGCCCAACCAAAAATAAAAGTGCCGCCACTAATTAAATAAGAAATTAAAGGAAACAAAAATGAGCCCCACAAATCAAGGTGCGGCAAGGGATTAAGAGTAAGACGACCACTGACCTTAGCCGTATCATCGCCCAAAAGGTAAGCCGCATATCCATGACTCACCTCATGTAAAATGACCGAAAAGAGTAAAATAATTAATTGAAAAATTAAAATAGGTCCGCTCATAATAAACTCTTGATAATTTGAAAAAAATTTAAAATAGATTAAAATAAAAAAATAGTCGAATGAAAAATACTCCTATGCGTCAATGTGCCATTTGTGGAAAATCTTATACCTATAGTATAGCACGAAAAAAAATCAGAAGTAAGTATGATCCGGTAAATCGGAAAAAAGCTAAGGCCAATTTACAATGGTTTCGTTTGCCGTCTGGTAAACGAGTGAAAGTTTGCACTCGTTGTATGAAAAATTTAAAAAAGGAAGCGGTAAAGGCTTAAGTCAAAAACTCCTTGAATCAATTCCATCGGGATTTCTCAGGACAGACAAAATTGTGGCGAAAAATTGCCTTCTGCAGTTTTTCAACTGCATCGCATTTTGAAATTTACGTCTTGCATTTACTTTCCTGTCATCCTGTTGTATTTATTTTGCCGTCATCCTGTTGTATTTATTTTCCTGTCATCCTGAGGGCAAAGCCCGAAGGATCCCACGCCAAACATAGGATGTCATCCTGAACGAAGTGAAGGATCCCATGCCAAGTAATCGAGAGATTCTTCGCTGACGCTCAGAATGACGCTTCCTCCTTTTGTCATCCTGAGGGCGAAGCCCGAAGGATCCCATGCCCAGAATAAAATGCAAAAGGATGCTCGTTTTGCAAATTGAAAATAATTAGCCGATGTTTTAATTCTGGATTTGAGATTTTATTTTGCGGGCTGTAGTACAACGGCAGTATACACCCTTGGGGTGGGTGCGACCCGGGTTCAATTCCCGGCAGCCCGACACAAATTATATAAGTTTAAAACCGTCCGAATAATTCGACGGTTTTTAAAACTCTAACGATTTGTTTTTTGGATAAATATAAGTATAATTAATATTAAAGGAGTGAATAACTACTAAAAGTCGATAGTCGCTAATAATAGTAAATAAACGCTAAATTTATGAATAAAACATTGGCTTTAATCATTGGTTTATCCTTGTTTGTGGCCGTTCCTTTAGTGGCCGCAACAAACAATCCTCATGCCGCCAATCAAACCGGCAACAAACCGAGCGCTATTCCTGCTGCCCCTATTGTATCTCCTCAAACGAACGGGATGCAGGTCTTACCTATCAATGCACCGGGTTTGCAAAAAAATATTGAAGAAAAAAATCAAATCCAAATTCAAAATCAAGGAGAAGAAACAAATGTTCGACAACGAACGGAGGAACAAAATCAAATCGCAACAACGCCAACATCAACAATAGACAATCCTCGACCCAATAAAAATCTTAATCCGAGAAGCGAAACGGCGCGCGAACATATGAGCATAGTCGCTCAAAAGGTTGAAGAGTTGTTAACTGCTACGACAACCGAAATTACTGGCATTGGTCAACAAGTGCGAGAAATTGCCCGAAATCAAAAAGAGCTTCAGCAGCAAATTCAAGAAAAATTAGACAAAATTGAATCAAGACCCAAATGGCTGAAATCAATTTTTGGCCCTGATTTAACAAATATTAATCAGGTGAAAAAACATCTGGAACAAATTCAATTGCGCATTCAGCAATTAGAACAGCTAAAAAATCAGCTAACCAATGTGGGCGAGCAACAAATGGTACAAGAATTGATTACTGCATTAACCGAGCAACAAACTATTCTGAATGATTATTTAAAGAATGAGGAACAATACTCCTCTCTTTGGGGAAAGATCGTTCGCCTCTTTTCTAAAAAACCCGCTCCATCGCCAACTCCAGCTCCATCAATTACACCGACAGTGACTCCTATCCCGACCATAACACCTTCACCAACATCAACACCGACACCAACCGCAACACCAACCGCCACGCCCACTGAATAAAGAGGAATAAATAACAGTAAGCTTGAAAAGCGGCCAGCTTTGCTGGCCGCTTTTCAAATCTTTTTAATCTACATCTTATTAGGCACTTTGATATTCAGCAATCCCAATCCCTTTTCTAAAACCTGCAAAGTGGCTTTAATCAAAAGTACTCGGGAATTTTTGAGATTTTCATCTGTTGTTTTAATCACAGAGACATTATCATAAAATCGATTAAATAACTGCGCCAATTCTTCTAAATAAGTACAAAGTAAATGCGGAGCATCCTCTTCCTGAGTCTTAATAATCACCGCTGGAAACAGCATTAATTTTTTTAAAATTTCAAATTCAGTTTTGTCCGCAAAAGTAATATTCATTAATTGATCGGGATCAATCTTTAAATCTCTGCTCTGAGCTATTCTTCGCAAAATTGATTTGATCCGGACACAACTATATTGTAAATAAGGAGCGCTTGCCGCTTCAAAGTTCAAAACCTTTTCCCAATCAAAATTAATATTCTGCAATCGTGATTGTTTTAAACTATTATAAATCACTGCACCCAAACCAATCTGTTCAGAAATTTTTTTGATATCTCTTTCATTTATTTGAGGGTCTTTTTTGACTATTAATTCTCTAGCTCGCTCAATCGCTTCGGCTATCAATTCATCCATTTCAATAAGACTGCCTTTGCGCGTCGCCATTTTTTTCCCTTCAATCAAAATCAAACCAAAAGGAATATGTTTGGCCTTTCTTTTTTCATTTAAATAGCCCATTGCTTCAGCTAAAGCAAATAACTGTTGAAAATGAAGTGACTGCTCACTACCTACCACATATAATAGCCAATCCAAATCAAACAGTTCAAAACGCACCTTCAAGGCGGCAAGATCACGACTTAAATAAAGCGTGGAGCCATCTTCTTTTCTTAAAAGAAATGATGGCAAACCAACAAGCGAATCAACTACCACTAATTGATTTTCAGCATTTGTCTTCGCAATGCCTTTTTGAATAGCCTCATCAATTACTGCTTCGGTTTGATTCAAAAAATAACTTTCACCTAAATAGCAATCAAATTCTATCCCCAGCCGCTTATAAACTTTTTTAAAGTCTTTAATACTTAAATCACGAAATTTCTTCCACAGTTTCAAAAGTTTTTCATCGCCATTTTCTAATTGATTAAAAAGTTCGCGCGCTTCGTTTAGCATCGTCTCGTTTTGAGCAGCTTCTTCAAAAAAACGTACGTATAAATTTTTTAATTCCACTACCGGATTTTCTTGGATTTTTTTGTCATCGCCCCAATGAAAATAGGCCCAGAGCAAAGCTCCAAAATTTGTTCCCCAATCTCCCAAATAATTATGGCGAATGACGCTGGCACCTGTTTCGTAATAAAGATTACCCAAAACCTGCCCGATAATAGTTGATGGTAAATGATTAAGACCAATGGGCTTGGCAATATTTGGCGATGAATAATCAATTAAAATAACTTTTCCAGCGTTTAAATTATTTTCTCCGTAACGCTCACCTAAGCTAATAATTTGATTGAGCGCCCGACCATAAACTTCCGGCTTTAAATTAAGATTAACGTAAGGCCCCTCGCTTTTGGCTTCGGCAATAAATTGTCTCTCGCCAGAAACATTAATAAAATTAGCAACTTCTTCACTTATAAGCACCGGCGCTTTTTTGAGTTTTTTTGCCATTGAAAAGCATCCAAAACAAAGCTCGCTTTTAATAAAAA
>JAQVHD010000009.1 GCA_028696375.1 Minisyncoccota bacterium | reverse complement strand
CCGAGGATTTATTTAATTTAAAGGCGAGTGATATTTTAAATCAAATAATAACGCCGGAATGGGCTAAAAATCAGAAAACAAAATTATTAACTCAAGTGCTTTTTCCCAGTTTAGCGCCGAGCATGAGCTGGAAAACTGATCCAGCTGTTTTTCCTAATGTCATGGAGTTGTCTTTTACTAACCCTGCTTTGGAGCTAACAGCGACTACTATTCGCGTTACCGATTCCAAAGGAAAAATTTTGGGATTTTTTAAGATTATCAAAGATCGTACTCGTGAAGAAGAGATTCTTAAAACGAAATCAGAATTTTTAACCGTTGCTGCTCATCAAATGCGGACGCCTCTCTCAGGAATTAAATGGAGTTTGGAGACTTTGCTTTCTGAGGGAAACGAAAACCTGACTAATACTCAACGGGAGCTTTTGCAAAAAAACCTTGAAGCTACTGATAAGATTCTTCGTTTGGCAAATGATCTTTTAGATGTTGCCAATATTGAATCCGGACGCTTTGGCTATGAATTTGTGCAATCTGATTTAATTGATCTCATTCAAAAAAGCATTTCAGAATATTTGTATTTAGCTGATCAGCATAAAATCAAAATTTATTTTGAGCCACCGTCTGATGGTTTGCCGCCTTTTAAATTTGATCCTATGCGCATTAAAATCGTCATTCAAAACTTGTTAGAGAATGCCCTGCGATATAACATAGAGGGTGGCCAGATTATAATAAAAGTAGAAAAAAAACCGCCCTATGTTGAAGTATCCGTCAGCGATACAGGTATTGGCATTCCTAAAGAGGAACTGCCTAAATTATTTACCAAATTTTTCCGCGCCAGCAATGTTTTAAAATATGAAACTGAAGGAACGGGTTTGGGATTGTATATTACTCGAAATATTGTTGAAGCGCATGGTGGCAAGATTTGGGCTGAGTCAATTGAAAATCGTGGTACAACCATGCATTTCACTTTACCAATGGATGAAAAATTAATTCCGAAACGGTATGGCGCTTCGGCAATATAATAAAGAAATCTTAGATTTTAATCTTCCAGTGTAATAGATAAGCCAAGGCATTAAAAGGCGAAATCCAGTGCACCTTGCGTGAAAGGCTGTTGACTTTTTTATTAAAATTTGCTATAATAATAGTAGTGGGGTAAACTAAAATATTTTATTAGTTTATCCTAATTTGAAAATTTAAAAGGAGGTTTTGAAATGAAAAAAGAATTAATTGTTTTGGTTGGGAGTGGAGTTTTGTTTTTGCTGTATATTTTAAGACCGTGGGGCAATAATGTTGAGTGGCTTACGGCTGTGATTGGATTTCTGGCCCTAGGAGGAATGCTCTATTGTCTTGTTTTAGAGGGCCGAGATCAAGAAAAATAGAAATAATTCTGGTGAATCCAGTCGGTTTCAACCCGACGGACCACACCAGGATTAGAAATTTTAGGAGGTTAAGATGAGAATTTTGGCAATTTGGGAAAGGGTTTCGGCCGACATTCAGCGGGAATGGATCTGCAAATCCGCGAAGGGATTGGTCGACGGCATCCAAATTGATCAGCAGCGGCAGCAGATCAAAGCCCAATGTGCTCTGACTTCAACGAATGAGATAATTCCAGTCGTGCAGCTGGGCAGGCGACCTGATTGGTTTAGATTGTCCTTGAGGGTACCCCAGTGGGTTGGGATTGTTGGCGTAGCGAATGGCCATCTTCTTTTACCAGTAGAGAAGGACAATTACAAGTTGTTGTTCTTCCGGAATGCGACAGTAGTTGAGCTGGTTAAAGGCCGGCTCAGAGCAACCTATTTAGCCGTTCGGGCCGAAGGGACAAGGTTTTGTCTTGTTGAGGTTCCCCGATTCGAGTTGGAAATCCCTCGTTTTATTGAAACGAGGGAGGGAATTCGTGATTTTCTGGTAGAAAATCACATTCCGCAAGATCTGCTAGAACCGGCACTCGCGTTGATCCAGAATCAGAAAAAGGATTTTTCAAATCCCTCTTGGAAAGAGGGGTTGAGAAAAGCTAAGCTTCAGCCTTCACCCAAGGTGGAGGCACCGAAGAAAGAGATTCGGTCAGCTTCTAAAGAACCGCAAGAAATCCCAGATGTTGACGACGAGCCAGAAAAAATCCGTCGCTCTCCCAAAAAACGGGAGGATCGGCGCGAGCGCGAGGACAAGCCTCGCCGGCCACGGCCCCACCAGCTGGATGATTCAGAAGTTCGGGGAGCCCGCGGGCTCTCTATGAAAGATTTTCAAAATTGAAATTTAAGCGGCTTTGTTCGAAGAACAAAGCCGCTTTTTATTTCTGCCAAAGTGTTATTCTGAGCGTAAGCAAAGAATCCCTCGGCTAGCTGGCATGGGACCCTTCGGACTTTGTCCTCAGGATGACAAGCGGATAGTTTTAAGGTTTTGAGTTGTGGTTTTGAGTTTTGAGCTTTGAGCTTTGACTTTTTTATCGTCATTCTGAGCGCCAGCGAAGAATCCCTCGGCTAGCTGGCAAGAGATCCTTCACTTCGTTCAGGATGACAAAAAGAGAACTGCGCCCTCAGGAGGACAAGAAAATCAATTTTCGCTAAATGTTTTGCATTTTTTAAAATCTTGTGCTAAAATAATCAAAATATAAAATTACTACGCCTATGAAAAATTTATTAAAAAATATTGGTATTGGTATTTTAGTTTTTTTGATTCTCAGTACTATTTTTTCTTATTTATGGACTGGCACAGAGGTTAATCAAAAGCAGCAAGTTTCTTTAAATGAGTTGGTTTTAAAAATTAAAAATGGAGAAGTAAAAAGCATGGTGATTTCTGATCCAGAAGTGAGGGCTACGACACAAGATAATAAGATTTTAATTACTAATAAAGAGACGGGTGTGAGCATTATTGAAACATTAAAAAATTTAGGTGTAACAGAAGAGGATTTATCAAAGGTGCAAATTGATATAAAAACACCCTCAGACTGGTTATTATGGGGAGCTTTAATCTTACAGATGATTTTACCGTTGGCTCTGATTTTTATTTTCTTTATGTGGATGAACAAACAAGCCCAGAAAAGCGTTGGCCAAGCTTTTACTTTTGGTAAGGTTAATTTAAAAATTTCTTCACCTAAAGATAAGGTGACCTTTCAAGATGTAGCGGGATTAGAAGAAGTAAAGCAGGAATTAATGGAAGTGGTAGAGTTTCTTAAGAATCCGAAGAAGTTTTTAGATGTTGGTGCAAAAATACCGCGCGGAGTTTTATTAATGGGACCTCCGGGTTCAGGTAAAACTCTTTTGGCTCGGGCGGTTGCTGGAGAAGCAGGAGTCCCGTTTTTTCATATTTCCGGCGCAGAATTTGTAGAACTTTTTGTCGGTGTAGGCGCCAGCCGCGTACGTGATGCTTTTGCTACAGCCAAACGAGCAGCTCCTTCTATTTTATTCATTGATGAAATCGATGCGGTTGGGCGAGAGCGAGGCGCGGGACTGGGCGGTGGTCATGATGAACGCGAGCAGACACTCAATCAAATTTTAGTAGAAATGGATGGTTTTGATCGAGATACTAACGTGATAGTTATGGCGGCTACTAACCGTCCAGACGTTTTAGATCCAGCACTTTTACGACCGGGTAGATTTGATCGGCGAATTATTTTAGACTTGCCGGATTTAAGAGAGCGAGAAGAAATTTTAAAAATTCATTGTCGCGATAAAGCGTTGGCCAAAGACGTTGAGTTGCGTAGAGTGGCCGAGCGAACACCCGGTTTTTCTGGAGCAGATTTAGCCAATCTCGTGAATGAAGCGGCTATTCTTGCGGCGCGTCGCAATAAAAAAGAAATCGGTCAATCCGAATTTTTGGAATCTATTGAAAAAGTGATGCTTGGACCAGAGCGAAAAAGCCGAATTATCTCTGATAAAGAAAAGCATATTATTGCCTACCACGAAGCAGGCCATGCCCTAGTGACCTATTATTCACCCGACGCTGATCCGGTTCAAAAAGTTTCTATTATTGCCCGAGGTCAGGCTGGTGGCTACACTTTGAAGATGCCACTGGAAGATCGACGTCTCCAAACAAGAAAACAATTTTTGGCAGAATTAGCCATTCTTTTGGGCGGCTACACTGCCGAAAAGATTTATCTGGGAGATATCTCTACCGGAGCAGCCAATGATTTGAAAGAAGCTTCAGAATTAACTAGAAAATTAGTCACGCAATTTGGAATGTCTGATAAATTGGGGCCCATTACTTTTGGTAAAACCGAAGAAATGATTTTCTTAGGTCGAGAAATTTCTACTGAGAAGAATTATTCTGAAGAGACAGCAGAAAAAATTGATAAAGAAGTAACGCGTTTAATTAAAGACGCTCAAAAAAGAGCAGAAAAATTATTGAGAGAGCATAAAAATCAAATGGACGTTCTGGTTAAAACTCTTTTAGAAAAAGAAGTTTTAGAAAAAGAGGAATTTGAAAAATTAATGAAAGAAAGTACTGAAGCAGATAAGCCAGCGAAGAATAAATAATTATAATTTGATTGGATGAGTCGGAGAGTATTTTGTCTTAGTAATTTTTATTAGGGTTTCTGGCCGGCACGTAGCTCAGTGGTAGAGCACCGCTCTTATATCAGCAATTTACAAAAGTGTTTTAGTGGGCGCATAGCTCAGCGGCAGAGCACCACTCTTATAAAGTGGGGGTCGATGGTTCGAATCCATCTGCGCCCACTTAAGCACTTCATAAAAATTAAAATTGTTGATGTTTATTGGTAACTTCAGATTCAAATGAATAGAGACAATTACCAAATATAAAGCGAGGAT
The DNA here is from genome assembly GCA_028696375.1 of Minisyncoccota bacterium. Taxonomy (GTDB): domain Bacteria; phylum Patescibacteriota; class Minisyncoccia; order UBA6257; family JAAZHW01; genus JAQVHD01. The sequence goes on along the minus strand of JAQVHD010000009.1, from coordinate 16,098 downwards.
TGCAGGTTCGATTCCTGTCGTGCCGACCAGAAAACTTAGAAAGCCATGTAGGCAAATATAAACTGAGCGTCGATGGTTTAACTCCGTCGGCACCTGTCAGAAATATTTAAAAAGACGATCTTAAGCGTCTTTTTTTTGATTTTCATTCTCAAGCAGATCAAGATTCTTGCATAAAATAAATTTTTGAGTATAATTTAGGAAAATAAAAAGAGCTGAAAGCAGCCTTTTTTATTATTTTCTTTTCATATGAGTCCTGCCATTAATCCAAAAAATCAACCTTTAATAAAGCCGCGCCGACTGAAAAAAGGCGATAGGGTTATTGTTGTTTCGCCTTCTCAGCCAATTACTTCTCCCAAATACTTTAAACGAGGATTAAAGACTTTAGAAAGTCTTGGTTTTCGCGTTGAAACTTCAAAAAACGTGAATACGGTTTACGGCATGTATAAAGCCGGCACCCCAGCAGAAAGAGCAGCGGATTTAAACGAGGCTTTTGCTCGAAAGGATATCAAGGGAGTTTTTATGAGCGTGGGCGGATTTTTAGCTAATCAAGTGTTGCCACTATTGGATTACAAATTAATTCGGCAAAACCCAAAAGTATTAATTGGGTTTTCAGATGGAACGACATTGCTTAATGCAATTTATAGACGGAGCCGCCTTGTTACTTTTCATGGCTTTAATATCGAGTACTTTTTTATGAAGGCCAATAGTTATACGATTAAATCTTTTCAGAATATTTGTTCTGAAGGCGGGACTACTTTTTTACGGCGCAGTAAATGGCAAGTTTTAAAACCGGGCCATGTTCGCGGTAAATTACTAGGAGGTAATTTGATTAGTTTTGCTAATCTTTTAGGAACACGTTATTTCCCTGATATTTCTCATAGCATTTTATTTTTTGAAGAGCACGATGATTTTTCGGAAGACGTGGAAAGCGCTTTAACGCGTTTGATTAATGCGGGAATTTTTGCCGAAGGAGGGGCGCAGGGAATTATTTTTGGGAAAATGATTAATGTTTCTGTGGGATCAGCTGATAAAGAAATCCAGCAAAAATTCACGCGGCCCAAATTCTTTACTTTAAATACAATCATTAAGGAATTGTTTAAACCTTATAAAATTCCTATCATTACTAATGTAGATTTTGGTGATATTTATTATCCAATGACCATTCCTTTGGGGGTGGAGGCGGAGCTTGATGCGACTAATTCGCAGATTACCTTTCGGCTTCTTGAGCCAGCCGTTCGGTAAGGTCACTGGACCTGATTATAAGAAGTACGTTATACTAATAAATGTAAATGGTTAAAATTGCGCCTGTAGCTTAATGGATAAAGCGTCGGCCTCCGGAGCCGAAGATTGCGCGTTCAAGTCGCGCCAGGCGCACTTTTAATCACTACTTTATGGGAGTAAATCAGAATTATTATCTTAAAGTAGGAAAGGCAGATGAACTCACTAATTCGAAAGAACGCCGGATTTTTCGCTTTTTTGAGATGTTGCCGGGCATTTGTTCGTGGCTGACTCTAATTTTGATGGTGGTTGTTTCTTGGCAATGGCCCGTAGCAGCAGCAATTTTTATTATTGTTTTTGATACCTATTGGCTTATCAAAACCATTTATTTTAGTTGGCATGCGGCTTATAGCTCTAAAAAAACGAGGGAGTATTTAAAGAAAAATTGGCTAAGAGAATTAAAAAATCTGCCGAAAGAAAAATATAATGTTAATGTTACTGATTGGCGAGACGTCTATCATTTAGTTATTTTGCCAATGGTTGATGAGCCTTATGCAGTTGTTGCTTCAACCTTTCAAGCGTTGAGTTCGGTTAATTACCCTTTAGATCGATTTATCGTTGTTTTGGCTACTGAGGAACGTGCTCAAGATAAAATTCAGACAACAATAGAAAAAGTCCAACAAGAGTTCGGAAAAAACTTTAAGCATTTTTTGATTACGGTTCACCCCAAAGACATTGTAGGCGAAATTGCCGGAAAGGGAGCTAATGAAACGTGGGCAGGCCGGCAAGCCAAAGCACAGATTATTGATCAGTTCCAGATTCCTTACGACCATATTTTAGTTTCCACCTTTGATATTGATACTGTTGTGCCTAGTGATTATTTCGGTTGCTTGACTTATCATTTTCTTACTGCCAAAAATCCCTATCATTCCAGTTATCAGCCCGTGCCTTTGTTTACCAATAACATTTGGGAGGCGCCGGCTTTGGCTCGGGTTATTTCTTTTTCCTCAACATTTTTTCAATTAATTCAGCAATCAAGACCTGAAAGAATGACCACTTTTTCTTCTCATTCAATGCCATTTAAAGCTTTAGTTGATGTAGATTTTTGGCAAACTAATGTTGTTTCGGAAGATTCACGCATCTTTTGGCAGTGCTTTTTGTATTACAATGGTAATTGGGAAGTGGTGCCTTTGTTTTATCCTGTTTCGATGGATGCCAATGTTGATGCAAGTTTTATCAAAACGATGATTAATCAGTATAAGCAGCAGCGACGTTGGGCTTATGGCGCTTTAGACATTGCCTATACTTTTTTTGGCTTTGTTAAAAACAAGAATATTCCCTTGAAGAAAAAAATTACCTATGGATTTTTCCTTTTTGACGGCTTTTACAGTTGGGCAGTAACGAGTCTTTTGATTTTCTTCTTAGGCTGGCTGCCAATAGTGTTAGGCGGACCAAAGTTTAATTTTAGTATTTTGTCCTTTTATTTGCCCAAAATGACCGCCTATGTTTTAACTGTGGCCAATATCGGAATTATTACTTGTGCTGTTTTAAATTTTTGGTTTTTGCCTCCGCGGCCACCTTATTACGGAAAACATCGTTATTTGCTCTTTGTGCTTCAATGGATTTTAACACCTATTAATTTAATTTTCTTTGGTAGCATCCCAGCATTAGACGCTCAGACGCGATTACTTTTGAAAAAATATATGGGATTTTGGGTAACGCCCAAATACCGGAAGTCAGAAGAAATACAACCAAAATTCAAATCTCAAATAGAAATGCAAAATTCAAAAAAACAAAACGTCAACAATGTTTAAAAGTAATAGCAATTTTTCTATAAGAAAAATTGCTATTAACCCGTGTCATTCGTTATTGGACTCTACCTTAGTCTCGAGCGGGTTTTGAAGTCATACTTGCTCTCCGGCTGTTATTTTTGATCTTGAAATTTATAGTGTATAATCTAACTGTATTTATAAAATTTATTTTTATGGAGAAGAAAGATTTGATAAAAATTAATGATTATTTGTGGGAGATTCCTAAAGAATTTCGAGCAGACATGCGCGTTCCGGCACGGGTTTATGTTTCAGAGAAAATGCTGGAAGAAATTTTTCGTGATCGTTCCCTCAATCAATTAATCAACGTTGCTACTTTGCCGGGGATTGTGAGTTACAGCTTGGCAATGCCAGATATCCATGAGGGTTACGGATTCCCTATTGGCGGGGTAGCGGCAATAAAAGCTGATGAAGGTGTCATTTCTCCTGGCGGCGTTGGTTATGATATTAACTGTGGAATGAGACTTCTTTTATCTTCTTATTCAGAAGACGAACTGAAGCCCTATCTTAATCGTCTGGCAGATGAGATTGCCATTAGTGTTCCTTCCGGTTTAGGCCGAGGACACAAAAAAAGTCTGGGGCATAATGATTTGGATAAAATTTTGAATTATGGAGCAAGGCAATTAGTTGAAAATGGATATGGCGATCCAGAGGATTTGGAATATTGTGAAGCGGGCGGATCTTTAGAGATGGCGAATGCGCGGGCGGTTTCCAGCCGAGCTAAAAATCGTGGTGGTGATCAGGTAGGCACATTGGGGAGTGGTAATCATTTTTTAGAAATTCAAAAAGTAGCGGAAATTTTTAATCCAGAGGTGGCTGAAAAATTCGGGCTTTTTCTCAATCAAATTGCGGTTATGATTCATACGGGATCGCGTGGATTAGGTCATCAAGTAGCCACGGATTATATTCGAATTATGATGCGTACCATGCCGAATTACCGGATTAATTTACCAGATCGCGAATTGGCCTGTGCTCCTTTTAAAAGCGAAGAAGGGCAAAATTATTTTCAAGCGATGGCGGCTGCTGCAAATTTTGCGTGGGCCAACCGTCAGATGATCAGTTTTTTTGTTCGACAAGCCTGGGAAAAGGTTTTGGGCAAAGGAGATAAACTCAGAATTCTTTATGATGTTGCCCACAACATTGCCAAGTTGGAGCAATATGAAATTGATGGCAAAAAGCAAACCCTAGTTGTTCATCGCAAAGGATCAACGCGCGCCTTTCCAGCTCATCATCCGGAAATCCCCGCAAAATATCAAGCTATCGGTCAGCCGGTTCTTATTCCCGGCAGCATGGGGACTGCCTCTTATGTTCTCATTGGCACGGAAAAAAGCGAAGAAAGTTGGCACTCCACTTGCCATGGCGCTGGCCGTCAAATGTCTCGAGCTTCAGCTATTAAAAACTTATCAGCCCAAGCGATTATTAATCAACTCAAAGGCAAAGGCATTCTTGTTAAATGTGACAGTTTAAAGGGATTGGCTGAAGAAGCCCCGCAAGCTTATAAAGATATTGATGAAGTGATAAATGTTGTCGATAAAAGCGGTTTATCATTAAAAGTAGCCAAACTTATTCCTCTCGCCGTTATCAAAGGAGAATAATTATGCAGATTTTAGCAAAAAATCGTAAAGCCCAATTTAATTATGAAATCGTAGAAAAGTTTGAAGCAGGCATTCAACTTTTAGGTTGCGAAGTAAAGTCAGTCAAAGCGGGTAATATTTCATTAGACGGTGCTTTTGTTCAACTTTATGGAAATGAATTATATCTAATTAATGCTTCTATTCCAGCTTGGCAGCCTGCCAATGCTCCAGCTGATTATAAACCTGATCGGAGTCGCAAATTGCTGTTGCATCGCAAGGAGATAGATTATTTAATTGGTAAAATGAAAGCTGAGCGCTTAATGCTTATACCTTTGGCGGTCTACTTGAAAAAAAATAAAATAAAGTTAGAATTAGGATTAGCAAGAAGTAGAAAAAAAGTGGACAAAAGAGAGCTTATCAAAGAACGAGAAGCTCAAAGAGAGTTGGAAAGAAGGCTTAAAAATTATTAATTCGGGGATGATTGGCTTCGAAGCGAAAAAACATTTTCGAGTCAGATCGAGGATCCGTTACCTCGTTAATCATCGGGCAACAAAAATTGCCAATTCAAATTCCAATCTGGCTTTCGCGTTAGCTTAAGCCAGCATCCGACTAGCTGATGCTCAATAGGCTAGAAGGGTGTCAAATTATTGAGCTAGGCTTTTATGAGCGCCTTTGATCATAAAAGCGACCAAACTCAGAGGCGAGGGATTAATAGTTTTGCCGATTTTAATATTAGTCCTTTGAACAAATCGGCTGAATGTCTGGAAAGCTCGAAAATCACTTTTTTCGCTGACGCGGGTTCAATTCCCGCCATCTCCACTCAAAGTAAAAAATTTTAAAATATAGTCGGATTGCGATTGACAAAAATTTTAAAAAAATATAATATCAACAATCAAATAAGGGCGAATGAGGTTAGAGTTATTGATGAAAACGGTGGCAATTTAGGCATTATGTCATTGGCGGAAGCTCTTAATTTAGCTCAATCTAAAAATTTAGATGTGGTTGAGATTGTTAAGACAGCGAACCCGCCAGTGGTTAAAATTTGTGATTACGGAAAGTTTCTCTATCAGCAAGAAAAAACCGAAAAAAAACAAAAAGCCAAAGAACGCGGAGATGAAATGAAGCAGATTCGTTTAACATTTAATATTGGCAAGCACGATATGGAAGTAAGAGCCAAACAGACTGAAGAATTTTTGAAGCAAGGATTGAAAGTACAAATCGAGATTGTTTTAAGAGGGAGAGAAAAAAGTCACAAAGATTTAGCCACAGAAAAATTAAAGAATTTTTTAAACTCCATTCAACATCCTTATAAAATCATCCAAGATATTAAGAGCTCACCTCGCGGGTTAACAATTGTTATTGGTTAATATGCAAAAAAACACGAAATCATTTCAAAAAAGAATAAAATTAAGTAAAAATCAGAAAGCTCTTCATCGGCCTATTAAACAGAGTCATTTTAAAGCCAAACTTTCAGGTCGAAAAAATCAAGACAAAAGGAAGGTAAAATCGTTTTACAAAACAGACGAAAAAACTATTAAAAAATTCCTTCCGCATACTAAATAATTTTATTAAGGCACTGGATTTAAATCAGAGATATTTAAATAAGTGCTGAGTTTTCTTTATTTATGGTAAGAGTTAAAAGAGGAGTCACTAGTCACAAAAAAAGAGAAAAAACCCTTAAGCAGACCAAAGGATTTAAATGGGGTCGGAAATCAAAAGAACGATTAGCGAAAGAAGCGCTGCTTCACGCTCAGAGTCGTTCTTTTGTTGGCCGGAAACAGAAAAAGCGAAATTTTCGTCAATTGTGGGAAACTAAAATTAAAGCAGCGGCTTTGAAAGAGGGATTAAAATATAATGAGTTTATTCATTTACTCAAGACAAATGATATTGCTATTAATCGGAAACTTTTAGCGGACTTAGCTGAAACAAATCCAGAAGTATTCCGATCATTAGTGGCCGAAGTTAAAAAATAAAAACTATAAAAATTATGACTATTTTTAAAAAGAAAAAAATAGATAAAAAACAACTGAAAGCATTTCAAGGGTTGCTGGAAAAAGAAAAAAAGGAATTAGAAGATAAAATTGCCGATTTAAATCTTAAAGAAAAAGACATGGCAATTAAAATGCCTGATTTTACTGCTTCGGAAGATTCTTCAATTGAAGCTGACGAAATCGAAGAACTTAACAACCTTTTATCTTTAAAATTGGTTTGGGAAGGTGATTTGGCTCGTATTAATGATGCTCTGGAAAGAATTAAAGCAGGTACTTATGGAATTTGCGAAGAGTGCGGTGAATTAATTGAAGAAGCCCGTTTGAGAATTGAACCGGCAGCGCAGACTTGCACTAAGTGTGTCAAAAAGAAAAACACAGCGTCCGCTTAAATTTTAAAAAAATTTTCCAATTATGACGGCTAAGATTTATTCATCAGCTGTTATTGGAATAAAAGCTCAACCGATTGAGGTGGAGGTGGATTTAGGTCCGGGCCTTCATTCTTTTAATATTGTAGGATTAGCTGATAAGGCCGTAAGCGAGGCCAAAGATCGTGTTTCTTCGGCTATTAAAAATAGTGGCGCCGCTGCCCCTCAAAGACAAAACAGAAAAATTACTGTGAATTTAGCGCCCGCCGATCTTAAAAAAGAAGGTTCGGCCTATGATTTGGCTATAGCTGTAGGTTATCTTTTAGCTTCAAATCAAATTAAACCTTTTGATGCCCGCAAAAAACTTTTTTTGGGGGAACTTGCTCTCGACGGCAGTCTCAGGCCCGTTGCGGGCATTTTACCTATTATTTTAATGGCGAAAGAAAAATTTGACGAGGTGATTTTGCCAGCTAAAAATATTAAAGAGGCCGAAATTATCAAAGGAATTAAGCTTGTAGGTTGTGAAAATTTAAGAGAGGTGATCGAGTACTTAGAAGGGAAGAAGGAAGTTGGGTTTATCAGCAACAAAGAACTTCAAATCTCGCAAAATAGAAACTATGCAGTTGATTTCGTTGATATTAAGGGGCAGCAACAAGCCAAAAGAGCTTTGGAAATTGCTGCAGCAGGCGGACATAATATTTTAATGTTTGGCTCTCCTGGTTCTGGTAAAAGCATGTTGGCCAAGGCCTTGCCCTCCATTTTACCGCCGATGTCTTTAGAGGAGGCACTAGAAGTAACGAAAATTTATAGTGTGTGCGGATTGACATCAGAAGAAGAACCTCTAATTACCTTAAGGCCATATCGTGCCCCTCATCACACAGCTTCTAAAATTGCAGTGGTAGGTGGAGGTTCTTGGCCAAAGCCCGGTGAAATTAGTTTGGCGCACCGCGGTGTTTTATTTATGGATGAAATTGCTGAATTTAGCCGCGATGTCTTGGAGAGTTTGCGCCAACCCTTGGAAGATGGCGAAATTACTATTAGTCGAGTTCAGGGCAGTTTAACTTTTCCAGCGCGTTTTATTTTGGTGGCTGCAATGAATCCCTGTCCTTGCGGTTATTATGGCGATCCAGAAAAAGAATGTCATTGTACTCCAGCAGAGATTTTGAAATACCAGAAAAAAATCTCCGGACCATTAATGGACCGCATTGATATGCAAATTGAGGTTCCGCGCGTTAAATATGAAGATCTCAAATCCGAAGAAAAAGGGGAAACGTCAGATGCAATTCGTTCGCGGATTGAAGAAACCAGACAAATTCAAAAAGAGCGATTTAAAAATCTCAGTAGAGCGATTTATACTAATGGGGAAATGACTTCAAAAGAAGCAGAAAAATTTTGCCCGCTCGAAAAAGAAGCCGAAGCACTGCTTAAAAAAGCAGTGGAAAGTTTCTATCTCTCTGCCCGCAGCTATTATAAGCTTTTAAAAGTTGCTCGAACTATTGCGGATCTTAATCACTCAGATTTAATCAAGACCGAGCATGTCGCTGAAGCGTTGCATTACCGATTAAAAAACGAAAATTAAAAATGAGGCAAAAATCGGGCCATTTAGGCCCGATTTTTGCCTCTCCAAGAGAGAACAAATTTATTTTACAAAAGGATTTTTAGCATTATGAACTTCGAAATGAAGATGACAGCCAGAATGGCCGATGACATAACCGGTATTGCCCATCAAGCCGATTAATTGACCCTGCATAACATAATCGCCCTCTTTTACGTTAATTTGGTTAAGGTGTGCATAGAGCGTTTCTGTATTATTCGGATGCTGAATTTTAATATGATTTCCATAACCATTGTCCCAGCCTGTAAAAACTACTAATCCTTCAGCAGCAGCCATTACAGGCGTTGTGCATCGATTGGCAATATCAACGGCATTTACCGAATGGAGTGTGCCCCAGTTAAAACCTGTAGTAGGAAGAATGTAGTAGTAAGGGTAAGAAGGTAAATTAGCATTAGCCGCTGTTTTAATTTTTGCTTGAGATGTCGAAAGGATGCCATCAGGTACTATGATTTTTTGACTGGGTTTCAGATTGCTATCAGTAATATTATTGAAGGTAATAATTTTCTCTGGAGAAGCTGAATACATTTTAGCAATAGCTTCGATAGTATCGCCGGCTTTGACTTCGTGTAAAACACCAGAAACAGGCAGAATGATTAATTCTTCTCCGGGCATGATTTTTTCACTTCTTAAGCTGTTGGCCCAAATTATAGTATTAAGGCTTACTCCGAAATCCGAAGCAATGCTTAGAAGTGTATCTCCTTTTTGAACTTTATAAAACAAAAGACCATCCTTATCCGTTTTAATACTGGTTAAAATAGGACTAGGATTTTGAAGGCTATTATTGTCAACTAAATAATAAATTTCATTTTCAGCGCTATCATTATAAATACTAGTATTATTCAATGGCATGTTGCTTTGAAGCGAGGTGGGTAAAATACTATTTTCTAAAAGGGCAAGATTATTTTGAGGGAGGAAAGGACCACCCATAACACCTCTGTCAGATTCTTTCAGAGGCATTGCCTTATTTTCGCTGGTGAGATTAAACGTGAGAATAGAAGTGGTTAAAAGTAACAAAAAAGCAACCAATATTACTAATGGTTGCCTAACAAAAGAAAGCCTTTCTTTTTGAAAGAAAGATGGAAAAAATCCATTCGCATGGAATTTTTTCTTTCCAAACTCAACAAGTTTCTTTCTTAACGATTGGAACTGACGATAAAGATTGGCAAAAAGTGTACAAATAAGCTTAAAAAATTGTTCTCCCTAAAAGATAAAACCTATCTAATAAGGATTACTTTTTATTATAGCAAGCAAAAGCTTAAAGTCAAGACCACCTGTGGAAAGGGAAAAATGAGCAATAAGAGCAAGAGCACTAAACTTCAGACGCAAAACGATAAAAAAACCTGGAAAACAAGCCAAAAAAGTGCTAAAATAACGCTATGATTGATAAATTTAAAGCATTGGAGGGTTTAAATGCAAAACAAAAAGAAGCAGTTCTTTACACAGAGGGACCAGTTTTAATTGTGGCTGGGGCAGGATCAGGTAAAACGCGAACTTTGACACATCGAGTAGCATATCTCTTGGCTACTGGCATTAAACCCGAAAGTATTTTAGCCATTACTTTTACGAATAAAGCGGCAGAGGAAATGCGTGAACGCATCAAGCAAATTCTGGGAGAAAATAATTTTTCTCAGAAATTGTTCATTGGTACATTTCATAAGTTGGGAGTTAATATTTTAAAAGATCTCTTATCGCTCGTCCAACGTCGAAAAAATTTTGTCATTTTTGATGAAGAAGACAGTTTAAAGCTTGTTCGAGATTGTTTGACCGAATTAAATTTGCCCAAAGAACAATTTATTCCAGTTAATGTTCGCAATGAAATTTCACGAGCTAAAAATGAATTAATTTTGTCAAAAGATTACGAACAACTGGCTGAAAATTTTTTTCAAAAAAATGTAGCCAAAGTATACAGCCTTTATGAAGAAAAATTAATTAAAAATAATGCTTTTGATTTTGATGATTTGATTACATTACCAGTACAAATTTTTTCTACTCATCCGGATATTTTGGAAAAATATCAAAAAAAATGGCGTTATATTCTTGTTGATGAGTATCAAGATACCAACACTTCCCAATACCAATTAATTAAATTACTGGCTTCAAAATATAGAAATATTTGTGTGGTGGGTGATGAAGATCAGTCAATTTATTCTTGGCGACAGGCTGATTTTCGTAATTTTCTTAATTTTGAAAAAGATTGGCCCGATGCAAAAATTATTATTCTCGAAACCAGCTATCGTTTAACAAAAAATATTTTAGCCGCGACTCAAGAAATTATCAAAAATAATAAATTACGTCGGCAAAAAACATTAATCTCTTCCAATCAAGAAGGAAAGCCTATATTTGCAGTGAAGTCTTTGGACGATATCGAAGAAGCAGAATTTGTGGCAGCCATGATTCAAAATCTGGTAAAAGATTACCATTACCAATACAAAGATTTTGCCGTTCTTTATCGAATGAATGCTCAATCGCGCGTTTTGGAAGAAGTTTTTTTGAAAGCTCGCATTCCCTATCAAATTTTTGCAGGTGTGAAATTTTATCAAAGAAAAGAAATTAGAGATATTATTGCTTACTTGAGAATTCTAGCAAACCCCGCTGATCTGGTTAGTTTGGAAAGAATTATTAATGTACCATCACGGGGTATTGGTCAAAAGAAAATAGAGTCAATTTTTCAAGATACGGATTATAAAAAAGTTTGGCAGAATTTAGAAAAATTTTCCGAAGCCAAAGATTTTTTAGAAATTTACCATCAACTTCAAAAAGACGCTGACAAAAAGCCAGTTGCTCATCTTATTAAAGAGCTGTTGGAAAAGATCGGTTATCAAACCTATTTAAAGCAAACGAGTAACCAGGCTGAAGAAAGGTGGCAAAATATTTTAGAACTGGTTCGTTTAGCCGAAGATTTTGACGAATATGAAAAGGGCGATTTAAATCAATTTTTAGAGAAGATCACACTTTTTCAAGAAGGAGATGAAAAAATAGGCGATCGCAACTATGTTTCTTTAATGACATTACATAGTGCTAAGGGATTGGAATTTAATATTGTATTTATCGTCGGCGTGGAAGAAGGGATTTTGCCTCACGCTCAATCGCAGTATTCTGATGATGAAATGGAGGAAGAGAGGCGGTTGATTTATGTTGGAATGACGCGGGCAAAGGAAGAGGTTTATTTAATCTGGTCTTCTCGTCGCCGCATTTTTGGAAACATTCAGATGAATACCTCTTCACGCTTTCTTGATGAAATTCCCCCTGATTTAAAGCAAGAGATCGAATTAGACGCCTTTCAAGATGAGTTTGATGACGAGGGAAAGAAAAAAATTGATCCGGATAACCCCGAAATTGAATTGTTCGATGACGGTGAATATGAAATTTAAACTTTATTTATTATGAAACCTCAAAAAAAATTAGGTCAGAATTTTTTAATTAATAAAAGCGCTATCAAAAAAATTGTTGACGCTTTAGAAATTTCTGATAGCGATATTATTATTGAAATCGGAGCCGGAACTGGAAATTTAACTCAGGAAATTTTAAAAAGATCAAAAAAAGTTATTGCCATCGAAAAAGATAAATCACTAATCCCTTTGCTCAGACTAAAATTTCAAAAAAATAGCCACTCGCTTCAGATTATCGAAGGCGATGTGAGGGAAATATTGCCAACACTGGCATCAAAATTGAAAAAATTCAAAGTTGTCGGCAACATCCCGTATTATTTAACAGGGCGTCTTCTTCGTATTTTTCAAGAATTAACTAATGCCCCCCAATTAATAGTTTTAACCCTTCAGAAAGAAGTAACTGAACGTCTTGTAGCTCAACCACCGCAGATGAATCAATTAGCTGTGATCGTTCAGCTGTGGGCCAAGCCCAAAATTATTTTACAATTAAAACCGAAAGATTTTTTCCCACCGCCAAAAGTGCGATCAACCGTTGTTCAACTGAAAGTGAAATCTTCAGCTGAACGTTATAACAAGGAAAAAGAACTTATCCCATTCATTGTTTGTGGTTTTCAGCAGCCCCGCAAGACGCTTCTAAATAATTTGTCAAGAGAATACTCTAAGGAAAAAATTAAACAAGTTTTTGAGCAATTAAATTTAACAGAAAAAACAAGGCCAGCGGAAATATCAGTGGAGATGTGGATAACTCTATTTGAATATCTTAATTCTTAATTATTTTTGCGTTATAATTTAAAAGGATATGAGAGAAATTAATGAACGAAAAAAATATTTACATATTAGCTTAGCCATTATTGGACTGGCGTTGCTGGTTAGTTTTTTAATCATTAATCATCCAAATGCAGCCGATAGCAAAAAAAATGTTAATAATGCAACAGAAAATTCCCACAATAATATTGCCGAAGCGTTTAATTTAGAACAAATCAATAAAAAATTAAATGCCAATATTGAAAATATAGAAATTTTAGAGGAGGACAATTTGACATTGAAATTATCTGCTGCTTTATCGAATCAGATTCTTGAATTAAATTCAGAGAACGACCTATCTTCGGGCCGACTGCAAGTGCCTAATGAAGAATTATTTAGTGATAAAATATTGCAGCAGTATCAGATTTATTTTTGGAACAACTTAAAATTCACTCAAATTGACGAACTAAAATTTGGAGAGGAAAACAACCCAATTACTTCTTTGCAGTATTTTGCGAACGTTATGCAGGTTATTAACGACAATCATTTAACCGATGATATCTACCTGGAAAATTTACAAAGCTTTATTGATAATAATGATCCTGCTTATTTAAAAGATTTTATTATTAAATTAGATCGAGGGATAGCTCAATTAAAGAACATAGCCATTCCCCCATCTTATGCCAATCTTCATTTGGATCTAATTAATTTTATGAACATAAAAAGAACTATTCTGGTAGATCTTTATAATTATACCAATGATCCCATTCGGGCTTTGGTTGCTAGTGAGTTTATTACTGAAGTAGACGATTATTATCAAAATTGGATTTATGCTCTAACTAATAAAATGGAAAAGGATGGCGCTTTAGATTATTTTCAATTTTAAGCAATGAAAAATAAAATCACCATTTTCCTTGTTATAGCAATTATTGGCACAGAAATGCTGCCTTTTTTTGTGGCAAAAGCCCAATTTAATCCATACGGTACATCGACAGGTTGGTGGAATACAACGTGGGATTATACCACAATCGAAGGAGGAACATCGGCGAATATTCAGGATTTATACAAGATGACACCCACAATTCAAGAGCCAGACTTAACTGATAACCCCAGCATTTATCAAATTAGTAAAGGCGATTTGCTTGCATGTATGAGTTTGTTAAGTAGTGATTTAGGAGATTTGATTAAAAAAGTCACAGGTCTTGTGAGCGGTTTTATTAATACAATTTCTTTTGGTTTGTTTGGTGGGGGTGGAGGGCCGCAGCAAGTTGTTACCGTAGGTGGTACAGATACAAAGGCAGCCTGTCAGCAATGGTTAAAAGACAAAAAAGCAACCATACAAGCTCAGAAGGCTCAGATAGTTAAAATACTTCTAGGCGTCGCAGCTAAAACTTTTATGGATCACTTAGTTTATAGCACGGTTGATTGGATTAGCGGCCGCACAACGGGTCAACCCCGGTTTGTAACCAATTGGGGGGATTTCTTTGGCGAGGTGGCTGATGAAGCTTTTGGCCGGTTTATAGAAAATTCACCTTTTTCTGAATTATGTGAGCCATTTCGTTTTCAAGTTCGAGTTCAGACTCGATTGCCAGGTCGCCCGCCATTTCCAACCTGCACATTGACGCGAGTTGTGAATAATCTCGAATATTTCTACAGTGATTTTAGTAATGGCGGTTGGTTGGCGTTTGAGGAATCATTTTATCCTTGGAATACAGCTGATGGCGCTTGGTTAATGGCTCAGGAAGCTTTGGAATATGAACTGGCGCAGGCTCAAATGGAAGCTGAGAAAAAAACTCAGACAGGATATTTGCCAGGCGAAGGTTGTTTTTATAAAGTCATAAATTATATTACAGGACAAGAAGAATGTTGGGATTCAAAAATAACCATACCATCTCAAACTGTTTCGGATTTGAGTTCTAAAGCAGTTACTGCTCAAATAGACAAAGCCGAAAATTATTTCCTTACCTCGGCTGATTTATCAAATTATGCCACAATGATTGGGCAAGCATTAATTACGCGTTTGATAAAATCAGCTAAAGAGGAGCTTATTGGTGGAAAGTGGTATGGTAAAGGGCTTCTTGATTTACCTAAAGAAGGAGACAAGGGTCCATCGCTTAAATTACGATACAGCTGCAAAAACTATGATGGTATGGGCAGCTGCGTGTACGACGCCAATGGTTCGTATACTTCTTTAGAAAGTTGCGAGGCAGTATGTAGCAAAGAACAGTATCGTTGGGGGTGTAATACGGAAGTGGGAATCTGCGAGCATCGAGCGGATGGTTCCTATGCGGATTTCACTTCCTGTGCTAATGCCTGTTCAGGAGGGGTATTAACACCAACGACAACTTCAATTTTTTGGAGTTGTGACCCATCAACCGGAGAATGTGTTGAAGATGAAAATGGAGATTTTCGTAGCCTCCAAGGATGTCTCAAGATGTGCAGTTATAAAGAGCCGGGAGAAGAAGCGCCGATCTATTAACATATAAATCATGAAACTCCAATTACTAAAGGCAAAAATCAAAAAATTATTTACTAATCCAAAAATTATTACCGGGATAATGATTGGAATTGTTTTGAGTTTTTTGATTGTTAATCCAAGCAAGGCAGATGGTTTTTTGGGCATTGGCAGCTTTACCCAAAAAGCGGTTTTTCAACTGCTTAAGGGGGTGGGGGATGTTATTGCTTATGTCGCCTCCCTCATTATTGAATTAGAAGCAGGACTGCTCTCTTTAATTGCCCAGGTGTCAGTCTTTACAAAAATGCCCGTTGTGCAAACTGGTTGGGAGGTAAGTCGCGATTTTGCTAATATCTTTTTTATTGCCTTGCTTATTTATGTAGCTTTTTGCTACATTCTAAGAATCAATAGCAAGAACAGTCAAAAAATTTTAGTTAATGTTATTGTGATGGCAATTCTGATCAATTTTAGTTTAATGATCGGTGGTATTATTATTGATTTTTCCAACGTGTTTTTCAATTATTTTGTTTTTGGATCTACAGCGAATCAACAAAGTTCTGCGGATAAAGGGACGGCATTAAGTTATTCATTGGCAAATGCCTTAAAGTTAAATACTTTTACCGAAACATTACAAAAAAACCAAGCAGAGATAGATAAAGAAAGGGAAGAGTTAGAAGAGAAAATCCCCACGGCAACCACCACCCTAGAAGAGATGGAAGCCTGGGTAAGCTCTCAAACGAAACTCAAGGATACAAACATGCTACTTTTAGGCGTTATTAGAATAATCTTTATTATTATTTTTAGTTTTGTGATCATCATTGCCTTAGGAGGATTAGTGGGTACTTTATTTATCCGTCTTTTCTGGCTTTGGGTATTATTAATTTTGGCGCCTTTGGCTTGGGTACTTGGTATCTTGCC
>JAQVHD010000008.1:3015-23334 GCA_028696375.1 Minisyncoccota bacterium | reverse complement strand
TTGCCTTAGGAGGATTAGTGGGTACTTTATTTATCCGTCTTTTCTGGCTTTGGGTATTATTAATTTTGGCGCCTTTGGCTTGGGTACTTGGTATCTTGCCTATTCCGGTGATTGGCACTTACGCTAAACAGTGGTGGAGCAATTTCTTAAAGTGGTGTTTTGTTGCACCAATAGTGGGATTTTTCATCTTTTTGGCTCTAACTACAGCCAACAACCTACCTTATATTAATCAATCAGACATGCCGGCTTTTCAAGGAACATTCTTCTCTGCTACTGGCAGCACCTTATTTAGCATTATGACGATTATGCAATTAGCTTTGGTAATTGGCCTCGTCATTGCTGGTTTGATTGCCGGTCAAAAAATGGGAGACAAAGGATCAGCGTTTGCTTTAGGTTTGGCTCAAAAAACTGGTAAGGCTGCAGGGAATGCCGTTAAGAATAGAGCTACTTTGGCAGCATTGAGGGCGGGACGGAAACCGGCTGAAGCAGTGTCGCAAGGTTTAGCCAAGGCGCCGCCAGCAGTGAAAACATTAGGAGCAGTAACAGGTGTTGGCGCTTTGAGTCGAGCAACTATTGCTGCGGCTGAAAAACGAGATCAGGCAGAGGAGCAAAAGAGGATGAAAAAATATGAAGTGCTTGATAAATCAGAATTAGAAAAAATTGTCGCTTCGCCAATTAAAGAGCGTGAAAAAGCTGCGGCTATTGCGGCTTTGGTAAAAAAGACCGGTGGGGACATTGATCTTAAATTTAGAGACGATGCAATGAACTTGTTACCGAAGTTTCATATGCATGGAGAATATCGTGATATAATGAAAGCTCACCCAGAATGGGATAAACGATTAACGGAGGCAGCCAAGAAAGGTCCAGATGAATTAGAAAAAGCTACTAGTGAAGTCTTTAAGAATACAGACATTTCCGCCATTTCTATTCCGAAGTTGCCTGCTCCGGATAGTCCTCATTATGAAGAAATGAAGATGATCCGAGACAGTATTATGCGTTATAAAGCTCAATTAGGCGATCCAAAAGATATGGCCCGCTCTCTTGTGGCAACAAACAAACGGAATGCAGCCCAATTATGCGAAGATATAAATCAGGTGATTACCGAATTTTATAAAGATAATGAAGAAGCCCAATTCCATCTCTTAGATACTATTTCTAACTATGCTATTGGTTCCGCAGCAATTAATGAGAATGATATGTTGAAGAAGACATTTGAAACATTGGAAGAAAAAGAATTAACAAAACGAGCAGAGAGAAAGGCTAGAGAAGAGAAAATGAAGCAAGAATTCAGGGAAAAATCCAAATAGAGTAAACCGCCAGAAGAACACTTCCAAAATTATGATAAATGGAGGAAGCCAGTTAATCCAAGCAAATAGGCGAATCAATAAAAAATTATAAGATTATGGCGCAAGAAGACTTAATAAAACAATTTAATCAATTGCCGGAAAATATTCAGGATCTTTTGATGAGCGAGGAAATAGCAGATCTTATTGCTGAAGAAGAACAGCTTAATTATTTGCCGGCTCAAAAAGGTCAAATGATAGCCAGTTTGGTGGCTGATGTTTTGCTAGGTAATCTATCTTACAAAGAATTTACACCAACTCTTATTGATAAACTTGGCGTGAACCCAATTATTAGCAAAAATATTGCTCAAAAAATAGAAAGTAAAATATTTTTTCCTGTCAGAGATGATTTAGAAAAAATTTATCGACGAGCTTCGTTGAAGAAAAAAACAGAAGAATTGCCAATCAAAGAAATTCCCCAGGAAGTTCAGCCAGAAGAAAAACCACCTTCCGAAGAAATAAAGCCAGCGGATGCGAATGAAATTATTTATGAATCAGCGCCGTCTATTATCTCGGCGGAAACCATCTCGTCTGTGGAATCGCCGAAGCCGGTTGTAGATAGTATGTCTATAGAGGAAAACAAGACTGCGGCAAAAAAGGAAACCCCCAAACGATCATTTTCCTCCTTCTTTCACTTTAAAAAACCTAACCACTTAGAAAACAAAACCTCTTCAAAAGAAACTTCTGCGAGTGGTCCAATTATTATTGGCAAGGAGCAAGAATTTAGACCGGTTTTGGAGGAAAAATCTCCATGGATGATTTCATTTGAAGAAGTAAAACCATTAAAAGAAAAGGTGGTTTCGGAAATAGAAATTCATCCCGTTGATAAGGCGCCTCAGAAAATCGTAGAAGAAAGCACGATAAAAAAAGAAAAAGAAGAAGAACCAAAAGAAAAATTAGAGGAAATTGCGTTGAGAGACAAACAACCCGAATCGTTTATTCCAACCGCGTCGTTCAAGAATAAAACAGGTGCTTCTGAACAAATAGAAAAAGCGGGGAAAGATTTCGGAGAAGTATCACCAGAAGAAAAGAAGCCTATAACAACCCCTGATTCTTTAACAATAACGCCCCCCACTTCTTTTCAACCAGATGTTAGTGTTGATCAATCAGCGCAGCAACTTCCAACTGTCAAAATTGTAAATTATTCGGAAAAAGAATCAGCGTCATTAAGTGATGTTTCTTTACAAGGAGCTAGTACTGAGATAAAAACTCCAGAATCTTCATCTCCGGCGACAACCATATCGGGAGAGACCAATACACAAGAACAAGCTATAATTCTAGAAAAACCAGAGAGCCCGGCTGAAACTCTGGAGGCTCAGCAGCAAGATCAAGAAAAAAAAGATACAATGCAGGCTGAACAACCGAGAGTCCCCTCAGAAAACGTAATTGATCTTAGAAAATTAAAATTTTAATTACTGCTACCAATGCCAACCGCTCAAGTTCCCCAATTTATCAATATGGAAAGTAAAATTGTCGGGCCATTAAGCCTAAGGCAATTTTTATTTCTTGCTGGTGGAGGAGCAATCATCTTTGGCTTGAATTTTATTTTAAGCACTGGCCTTTGGCTTATTGTTAGTCTTTTTATAGCTGCCCTTTCTATTGCTCTTGCCTTTGTCAAAGTAAATGAGCAACCACTGCACAAGGTTTTATTAAATGCAATCAGATATTATGCCAGTCCAAAATTATACACTTGGCAACGATCTCAAAAACAAAAAGAATTGATAGAACCACCCAAACCTCCTGTTTCTCCGACCGAACCCGCGAGACGTTTAACGGTCGAAGAATTAGAAAAATTAGCCAAAGAGTTAGAGGAACAAAACAAAAAATAACATGCCCATTTCATCTTCTTCAACTGAAAAATTTGTTAATATTGCCACTATCAGAGATAACTGCGTAATTTTAAAAGACGGTTCGTTGAGGGCTGTATTAATGGTTTCGGGAATTAATTTTGATTTACTATCAGACACAGAACAAGAAGTAATCATAAACGCTTACCAGAGTCTACTTAACAGTCTTGATTTTTCTTTGCAAATTCTTATTCATTCACGAAAAGTTAATATGAACAATTACTTGGAAGAAATTAAGTACGTTGGTGAAAAAGAAACAAACGAATTATTGAGATTACAAATTGAAGAATACTATAATTTTATTGAAGAGTTAGTAAGATCAACAAATATTATGGTTAAAAGATTTTATGTCGTTATCCCCTACTCATCATCCCCAATTATTTCTGCTGCTGGTGGGGGGTTAGAACCTATTTTGAGTAAACTGCCATTTGGTAAAAAAACCACACCTCAAGAGAAATCTGAGAAAAAAGAATTAGATTTTGAGAATCAAAAAATGCAGCTATATTATCGCGTTAATGCGATTATCTCGGCCCTAAAACCGATGGGGTTAAACGCTATTCGTCTTAAAACCGCTGATTTAATTGAACTCTATTATAATTTCTATAATCCTGAAAAACAGGAAAGAAAAAATCTGGCTATTGCTTCGGAGCTTGATGCAGAATATGAAGAATATTCACTAGAATAAATATAAATAATTATGGTTAAATTCCCTTTTTCTCAACAAAATAACGAAAAGATTCAAATTCCTAAAGTTTCAAAAACTGGACCTCACACAATTGCGGAAATTTTAACGCCACCAGCCTTAGAGATTGAATCTAATTATTTACGCCTCGGTGATTTATATGTAAAAACGTACTACATTATTTCTTATCCGCGTTATTTAACTACCGGCTGGTTTTCTCCCATTTTAAATATTGATCAAACGGTGGATGTTTCAATTTTTGTGCATCCTATTGATAGTGGCACTGCTTTAAAACAATTAAGACGTAAAGTGGCTCAAGTGGAAGCGCAAATTATGGAAAAGGAAGAAAAGGGAACGGTAAGAGATCCAATTCTTGAAACAGCTTACCAAGACTTAGAAAATCTTCGAGATGCGCTGCAACAAGCAAGAGAAAAATTATTTGAAGTGGGTGTTTATATTGCTATTTATGCTTCCAATCTGCAAGAGTTAACTACCATTGAACAAAAAGTGATCAATTTTTTGGAAGGACGAATGGTTTATATTAAACCCGCTCTTTTTCAGCAATCAGAAGGATTACAGTCTTGTATTCCTTTGAACCTTGATCTATTGGATGTCCATTCAACTTTGAATTCTTCACCAGTTTCAACCATTTTTCCTTTTATTTCCCTAGATTTAACTTCCGATAAGGGAGTGCTCTATGGTATCAATCGCCACAATAATAGTCTGATTATTTTTGATCGTTTCTCGATGGAAAATGGCAATATGGTGATTTTTGCTAAAGCTGGCGGCGGTAAATCCTATTTTTGTAAATTAGAGGTTTTGCGCTCTTTAATGATGGGCACTGATATCATTATTATTGATCCAGAAAAAGAGTATCAGCATTTAGCTGAAACGGTGGGGGGGTCGTTTATTAATATTTCCTTAACCTCAGAGCACCATATTAATCCTTTTGATTTGCCACCCGCTCGAATCGATGAATCACCAGCTGAAGTATTGAAATCCAACATTTTAAATTTAACGGGATTATTAAGAGTAATGCTTGGTGATTTAACCGCTGAACAGGTGGGTATTTTGGATCGAGCTCTTTCTGAAACTTATGCCTCACGAGATATTACGCCCGATAGTGATTTTTCTAAATTAACGCCACCGCTGATGGAAGATTTACAGGCGGTTTTAGAGAATATGGAGGGTGGGGCGGAATTAGCGGATAGACTTTATAAGTTTACCCGGGGTACTTTTGCTGGATTTTTGAATCAGCCAACAAACATTGATATCAATAATCGATTGGTTGTTTTTGGAATTCGAGATTTGGAAGATGAATTAAGGCCAATTGCGATGTATATAGTGTTAAACTTTATTTGGAATATTATTCGAGCGCAAATGAAAAAAAGAATTTTGGTGGTTGATGAAGCGTGGTGGATGATGAAATATCCTGCTGGTGCAGATTTCCTTTTTGGCTTAGTAAAAAGATGTCGAAAATATTTTATGGGCGTGACGACTATTACTCAAGATGTGGAAGATTTTATTCGTTCGCCGCAAGGAAGGCCTATTATTACTAATTCTGCCCTTCAATTGCTTTTAAAGCAATCTCCAGCCTCAATTGACGTGGTGGGAGAGACGTTTAATTTAACCGAAGCGGAAAAGCAACTGCTGTTGGAATCAAATGTGGGCGAGGGCATCTTTTTTGCTGGGTCTAAGCACGTAGCAATTAAAATTATCGCTTCTTATACTGAAGACCAGATTATTACAACCAATCCAATGCAAATGCTTGAAATTGAAAAAGCCAAAAAAGATTTTGATCAAAGTATGGCCTAGTTGTCAATGTTTTAAATAAATTCTATAATTATATGGAAGAAGAGGAAATTATTTCACAATCAAATCAAAATGCGATAGAAAATGACGAAATATCAGAAGAAGAGTTAATTTCAGGAGAAGAGGCAGAAATTGAAGGAGAAGAAGCGGCCAGCAAGCCAGCGGCGAAGATCTCTCTAATTGAATTACTCATTTTTCCTTTACCTTTGGCAATTATTTCTGATTTAGTAGATTTTGTTAGTTGGAGTGGAATAGGGACAATTATTAGTTGGGTTTTGGATATTGTTACTGGTGGCGGATTGGGTCTCTGGTTATTTCTTAAAGGCCTTCGGGGTGAGTATATGATTTTTACTGGTCTTGTAGAAATGATACCTATTATTGATTTCTTGCCGTTAAAAACCGGAATTCTTGTTTGGATGTATTTAAAACAAAAAAATCCAACGTTAGGTAAAATTTCTGAAACTATAGAAAAAGGAGCGAGTGTCAAAAAAGCAAGTTAACTATGAATAACAAAAAAATTATTTTTATCATATTTCTATTTACTTTCATCCTTATCAAAAAGGATTTGGTTTTCGCCGCTGAAAAAACACCGCAAAGTTTTTTGTATCTCAGTTGGGAATCAGATGGAATGGCGCCGCTTACCTATGAGGGCAAGGTTATGCCCACAGAATATGCAATGATAAAAGCTTCTGTTCAGCCTTTGATTTATTCCAAGGGTGCTTATTTAAATTCTGACAGTTGGAATTATCAGTGGTTTGTAAACAATGCTTTAATTGCTCAAGGCATCGGATTAAAAGAGGCACGATTTATTGCTAAGGATTATACTAAAACAAGCTACGAGGTGACGGTAAGGGTTTATTCTTCGCTTTCTGAAACACCTTTTATTAAAACAACTACCATTAAATTGGTAAGGCCTTTAGTTTATTTAAAGCCGATCAATGAAAAATCGATTACACTTAATGCCTATTCCACCACGGCAGATCTGGTGGAATTAGAAGCAGTGCCCTTTTTTCTTGGTAACTATGGTGCAGATCAGATTAATTATCGGTGGTCTATTAATGGAGCACAAATTCCCGATTTTGATAATCAGAAAAGTATAATGGTTCCTTATATCGGTGAAGGAGAATCAGAAAGTGTAAATATAAAAGTGGTTATTGAGGATAGGAAAGATGTGATTTTGCGTGCAGAGTCGGCGCTTAATATTAATTTTGTAAAATGAAAAAAACAATAACTTTTATTTTTCTTGTTACATTTTTCACCATTCCAACGTTGTTGGTTTTTGCTCAATCAACTTCAACCCAAGCAGAAGGTACATCCACAGGGTGGCATTTAACTCAGGGAGAGGGGGGTTGTATGGAAATCGAATTACCTTTTATTCCCAAATGTGGCGCTACTCCTGCTTCTTACTTGTCTGGTTTGTACCGGTTGGCTTTGGGTTTGGGTGTTTTAGCTGCCCTTATTATGATTGTGGTGGCAGGAATTACCTATGCTACAAGTGGCGACAATGCCAGCAAACAAAAAGAAGCCCGAGGTCAAATAAAGGATGCTATTATTGGTATGGTAATTCTTTTTGCCTCGGTTCTTATTTTAAGAACGATCAATCCGGATTTGGTTAGCATGAGACTGGAAGTTCAGTTTCCGTCATCGCCTACACCAGCCACGTCGACTGGTAAAATTTCGAAAGATGTGCAGCAATGCATAAACTCATGTATAAAAGACACATGTGATAAATATTTTGTTAAGATTGAAGTTGTGGGTGATCTTTACAAAATATCCACTCCGGTACGGCAGCAGCCTCAGTATGATATTTGTGCAAAAGCCTGCGAAAATTTTTGTAATAATCCCATGAAATAACTATGAAAAAAAACATTATTATTACCACTGTAATTGTCATTGTCATCGCGATTATAGCGGCGGCATTTTATTGGTTTTATCTGAAACCGCAAACGCAGATTGAAGAAGAAATTCCACCAGAAGGCGGGGGTATTTTGCCAACTATTAGTGGCTTGCCCTCACCTTTAGCGCCTTCAGAATCCGGCTTGTCGGCTGGCGAAGGTGGGGGCGAGCAGCCCATTCTCCGCTCGCTTGTTAATAAAGATGTTTTGGCCTTTTGGCCAAGCGCTACTTCGTCTTTGCAATATCTGACGCAGGAGGGATTGTTTGAAATTAATTATTTGGAATCTCCGGTTAAAGAACAAAAAAAAGATTTAGGCGTTAATTTTTCTAATGTATTATCTGTTGAACCTTCGATTAAGGGTAAGGTTTTGATTAAATATGTTGCTACGGGAGCAACAAAACCAGCCTACAGTATTTTAGATATCAAAACCGGTGAAATAAAAAATTTGGATACGTATATTAAAAGCGCAACGTGGTCACCTGATGGCGAAACCCTTCTTTATTATTACTCTGATAGCCCGCTTTATTATCAAGAAAACTTTAAGGAATCCAGTTACTTGGCTCAACTGGATAAGAATTTAGCTAATCGTAAAATTTTATTGAATTTTAAAGCCGCTAGTGATATCAATTTGTTGTGGCCGGCTGCTAATACTGCTTACATTCTTCAAAAACCAAGTGGTTTAGCCGAAACAACCATCTTAGCCTTTGATGTCAAGAATAAAATTTTTACCCCATTTGTCAGCGGTAATGGCTTAATTATTAAATGGGATAACCAAGGAAAATACGGCTTGCTTTTTAGTGTGGAACCAAATACGCAGAAGCCAAAATTAGAATTGATTAATAGCGACGACGTGATTTTGGCAGAAATTCCCAATGTTACCTTGCCCGAAAAATGCGTTTTTGCAAATAATCGTCCTGTTGTTTATTGCAGCATTTTTGTAAACCCAACCTTTACTGGGATTTGGCCTGACACCTACTATATTGGCACAGCCTCTTTTGACGAATTAATTTATGAAATTAATCTGGAAACCATGGAGGCCAAATTATTGAATGATACGCTCTTTAAAATTGACGATATTAGAATCAGTGCAGATGACCAATACCTGTTCTTCTTCGATAACAAAACCAAAACACTTTATAGTTTGAGTTTGCCCAAAGAGAAAGAAGTAACACCTTCTGTTTCTCCAACCGTTACGCCAATAACGAGTCCTCATACAACTTCTCCAACTAGTCCTGAGTTGCCAGAGAAGTCAACTGCGACCACTACACCGTGAGTAGCTTGAAAAAAAACAAATTATGAAGCAAAAGCTGGCTCAAAAAAGCCAGCTTTTGCTTCATAATCATAAATCTTTCTATTTTAAGGATAAGGCTTAATTACCAGACAGCGGTTAGGCTCTTCACCAACACTTTCCGTGGTGACGTTGGGATTAATAGCCAATTCCATATGGATGATTCTCCTTTCGTAAGCATTCATAGGCGGTAATTTAATTGGTTTTTTGGTTACAATAACCTTGCGAGCTGTCTCTTTGGCGATTTTTTTAAGATATTGTTCTCGTTCGCGGCGATAATTATTAATATCGAGATTAATTCGTTTTAGATAATTTTGTTTTTGGGCAACCATTCTTATAAGGTGTTCAAAATCTTTGAGTAACGATCCGTCTGGTCCAATTAGAAAACGGCCGTTTTCCGTTCTGATGTTGACGGATAAATCATTCTCGCCTGTTTCGATTACTTCAACATTTGCATCTTCTAAGTCGAGAAATGCTAAAACCTTTTTTATTAATTGAACAATTTCTTCCATACAGATATTATTGTAATCAAATATTATTCTAACTCAACCTCTTCAAACTTAAAATTTTTTAAGATATACCATTGCTGAGCAACGCTGAAAAGCGTTGTTGCAACCCAATACAAGCCTAAAATAGAAGGCAAACCCACTAAAATTACGAAGGTCATAATAGGTCCCAAAAAAACCATTTGTTTTTGCAACGCATTAGCCATTTTTTGACTTGGATTTTGATTATTTTTTTGTTGTTGAGACTGCCTGAGAGAAGACATTGAAAGTTTAGTAGATAGATATTGAACGGCAGCTGCGAGCAGGGCCATAAAAACATTAGCTTTGTTTAAATTAATAAAACCCAAGAATAAAGTGTTAATTGTTTGAGGTTGACTGATAAAAGAATAAAGATTGTTTTGGATTATGTCTGGTCCGAAACCAAGCAAAAAGACGCGATAAACCGCTAACATAATAGGCAATTGGATTAGCGTAATGGCTAAATTGCCGAAAGGACTGACTTTATGTTTCCTGTAAAGTTCTAACTGAGCCTTAGCCAACTTTTCCTTATCATCTTTATATTGTTTTTGAATTTTTTGAATGAGGGGTTGAAGTCTATTCATCATTATTTGTTGCTTCGTACTCTTGTTGAATAAGGGCGCCAAAATAAGACGGATGATAACCGTTAGAATAATGGTGGCCAATCCAATATCTGGCCAGGGTAGAATATTGTAAATTAAAATTAATAAATTTAAAATCGGCTGAACAAGAATAACGTGAAAAAGTTTACCCATAAATAACAAAATAATGTTTAATAACTCAACCTGAATAATACTTGGCAACCCAACCCGATGCTTCTAACTGAGCTGTGCTTTTTGGAATGTTGATTCAAGAAGAACCTTTAGCTCTTCGAAACTCCTAGCCAATATAGGAGTTTTAGCGATAATAATTGCATCTACTCCGTCATTAATAAGTTTAATTTGCGAAATAATCGCTTTCAGCCTTCTTTTTATAAGATTTCTTTGGGTGGCTTGACGGAAGTATTTTTTACTAGCAACTACAGCTAAACGATTATCAGGATTATCAGGATGGAACAAGAAAATAAAAGTTAATTCTGGTAAATCAATTCTTTTTCCTACCTGAAAAACTCGTTGGAACTCCCTTTTTTTAAGAGAATGATATTTCATCTATACTGTTAAACGATAACGGCCCTTTTGGCGGCGCCGTTTAACAACATTTTTTCCTCCGGGTTTTTTCATTCGTTTCAGAAAACCATGCGTCTTCGCTCTTTTCTTTTTTTTGGGTTGATAGGTAGTCGACATATGAACCATTCTATCATAAAATTTTGATTTTCGCAATAAATAAGTATGATGTATAATAAAATGAGTATTATTATGGCTAGTTCTAATTCCAAAGATACATCAACAAAAAAAATAAAATCGTTGGTACGCAAAGCTCAAGGGGGGGATGCTGAGTCGTTTGGTACAATTTATGAAATTTTCGCTGAACGCATCTATCGCTATATTTACATAAAAACAAGCAGTAAGGAGGAGGCAGAAGACCTCACTCAACAGGTTTTCGTGAGGGCGTGGGAAGCATTACCCCAGTTCGAATTTAAAAAGAACCCTTTTAGTAGCTGGCTTTATTCTATTGCCCGTAATTTAATTACGGATTTTTATCGTAAGAAAAAGCCAGATTTTAGTTTAGATAGTGAGAATGCGCTGGAAATGCCAGATGATTTAGATTTAACAGAGCGATTAATTATCCAAGACGAAGTTCGTCAAGTTTTTGAAGCTATCAATCAATTGCCTTTGGAGCAAAAAGATCTACTTCTTTTGCGTTTTGTGGATGACCTTTCGTATGATGAGATAGCTCAAATTATGAATAAAAGCCCCCTAACTTTGCGGGTTATTCAACATCGAGCTTTAAAACGACTCAAAGAGCTAATGGGAGAAGGGAATTGATTATTTTAGTTGCGAGTCCAAAAATAGAGGAGACAGAACCAAAAACCCCTTATTAATAAGGGGTTTTTGGTTCTGTCCGGACAATTATTGAATATTGAAAAAATCTTTTTATTTAATCGCTTCTTTCAGAGCTTTACTGGCTCGGAATTTCGGCTTAATAGAAGCCGGGATTTGGATTTTTTCGCCGGTTCGAGGATTAATACCTTCACGAGCAGCTCGGCGAGCGACACGGAATGTACCAAAGCCGCTAATAGCGACTTCTTCTCCTCGAGCTAAAGTGTTAGTAATGGTTTCAAAAATAGTATCTACAATTTCTTTAGCTTGTTTTTTGCTGGCTAATTCGAATTTGCTCAAAATTGCCTCAGCTAATCCGTCTTTTGTCATTTTTTTAGATAATTAACCGACCTTTAAACGCAACTACGCTTTATTGAATTATACCACATTTTATGCGCTTTCCAAATAAAGGTGTGGATAATTAGCGAGCATATTCTACTGCTCTGGTCTCGCGGATAACATTTACTTTAATTTCACCAGGGTAATTTAATTCGTCATGAATGCGGGTAGCAATCTGTTTGGCTAAATTTAAAGCACCAAAATCGTCAATTTTTTCTGGAATAACAAAGATGCGTAATTCTCGGCCTGCTTGAACCGCATAGGCTTTTTGAACCCCATCGAAAGAAAGGGCAATTTTTTCAAGATTTTCGAGACGTTTTAAATAATTTTCAAGACTATCGCGACGGGCACCGGGTCGGCTAGCAGAAATGGCTTCGGCTGCCGCTACAATATATGATTCAGGTGTTTCAAAGGGATAATCCTCATGATGCGGTTCAATGGCCTTGATGATTTCTTCAGAAATTCCGTATTTTTGCAGAATTTTGCGACCTAATTCTACATGAGTTCCTTCCACTTCATGATCAATAGCTTTGCCGATATCATGCAGAAGAGCACCTTTTTTAGCCACTTCAACATTAGCATTCAGTTCGGCGGCAATCATTTTAGCCAAATGAGCTGCTTCAATTGAATGTTGGAGAACATTTTGCCCATAGCTCGTGCGATAATTTAATCTGCCGAGTAAATAAACGATTTCCTTTGGTAAATCCAGGATACCTAATTCAAAAGCAGCATTTTCGCCCGCTTCTTTTATTTTTTCATTTAGCTCCTTTTTGGCTTCTTCTACTTTTTCTTCAATTTTTGCTGGTTGAATGCGGCCATCTTTGATTAATTTTTCTAAAGCTATTTTGGCCAACTCTCGCCGCAAAGGATCAAAAGAAGAAAGAGTAATCGCATCGGGTGCTTCATCAATAAGAATATCAACGCCCGTTAGTCGTTCCAGAGCGCGGATATTTCTGCCTTCGCGGCCGATGATTTTTCCTTTTAGTTCTTCATCGTCAATAGTAAAGACTGAGGTGGTAATTTCGCTGCTGACTGAACGAGATAAACGCTGAATGGTTGTTTCCAAAATTTTGAAAGATTCTTTATCTAATTCATCCCTTTTCTCTTTTTCCATGCGTCTCAAAAGATCAGCTATTTCCTGCTGATGAGTTTTTTCTAATTGAGCGAAGAGTTCCTGGCGGGCCTCTTCAATAGTAAGCTGAGCCACGCGTTCCAATTCTTTTTTAGTTTCAAGGCGTAATTCTTCAACTTTTTCTTTAATTTCCTTAACGCGTTTGATATTTTCTTCCAAAGTGCGGTTTTTAGTTTCAGTTTCGGTGAGTTTTTGATTGAGCAATTCTTCTCGACGATTCAACCGTTGTTCAAAAGCCGAAAGTTCTTTTTTCCTTTCCCTTTCTTCTTTTTGGGCTTCAGCCAAAATAGCCGCTGCTTTATCTTTAGCGTCTAGAACAATTTCTTTGGCTTTAGTTTTTGCTTCTTCAATCTGAGTTTTTATTTTTTGCTCAGCAGATTTAACTTGATTTCTAACAACAACCTGACGAACAAAGTAACCGATGACGATACCCAAAAGCAAAGTGATTAAAGAAATCAAAATAAGCGTCTCCATATGAGTGGATTTCGCCTTTCAAAAAATGCGATTTTAAAAAGTTTAGTTTCACAATTTTTTTAGAGCGAAATAAAAGTTAACTGACTAAATGCAAATTAAAAACATTTTTATTATAGTCTAATTTTAAAAAATTGCAAGAAAAAAGACGAGCCGAAGCTCGTCTCTGAATTATTTTTTATTGTGTTTTAATTTTCCCCACTATTGCTTGAAAACCCGCCTTCTCAATTAGATTTTTTATCTTTTCCGTTCTTTCTTTGAGGTCTTCTTCACAAGTTCGATAGGTCTCTCTTTCTACCTCTTCGGCTCCCTTTTTAACTATCTGTTCAAATGATAAATCAACGTAGGTCTTTGGCAGTTCAGGAGCAGAGACTTCCACATGTCCCGTGATTGCATAAATGGGCGAACCGGGGAACTCTCGGATATAAATGATAGGATGTAGGGTAATTTTCTCTACTTTTCTTTGTTTAGCGTCCTCAATGAGAACATCAAGAGAAAAATAACTCTTGAAAAACCTCGAAAATTTTAACACGAGTTTTTTCATTTTTTCCTCCTTTCAAAAATTAATTTGCTGATTGTAGCTTACCTTGTTTTAATTTTTTGTCAAGAAAAGGGTGATCCGAAGACCACCCTTTGAGCTTTATTATTTTTTTATTTTTTCTCTAATTTTTTCTTTAAACCATTCATATTTTCCATCTTTGCAATTAGGAAAAACATAGCAACTCAGCCTTACTTCATTTGTCAGTAAAAACTTTCTGTAATACTTTAATTTTCTTTTAGTGCTTGGAGTTAAAGAGCGGTAGATTCTTTCGAGATATTCGTCATCAATAAGAGCTGGCGTGAGTTTTTTCTTTAACCAAATCCGCGTCAAAATATATTGTATAACAGGTATCGCTATTCGAGAGATGCGGGAATGAGGGGGATTAGGTGAACCATCAATAATGAAGCACTCCTGGCCAATAGCCAGATAGAAAAGCAGCTCGTCACTCAATTGTTGGAAAAGGCGATTCCATGCCTTGCTCTCAACATGCGAGGATTGAATTCTTACGAGGTGAGGATGTTTTTTGCAGTCAATTACTTCTAATCCATTCGTTAAATTGTAGAAATATATCATTTATACCTCCTTTTTATCTTAATGATCGAAATGCCTGATTGAGATCTGGTGTTCGAGTGCTGATTTGCTCTGCAGTAGCCCGGCCTGTTACCACGAATTCTCCTTCTTTAATTTCACCAAAAAGGATTTCTTTAATCTCTGTATAAGTGCCATCAGATATTCCGATTCGAACAAGAACAGGTCGAATTTTTTTACCGGTTTCATCTTCCGAAATCCAGATCAGTCGCATATCCGGCTCTAATTTTTTCAGGTCAATTTTTTGAGCAATGGCTGATAAAACAGTTTTTTGTACTTCTGAAGCAGGAACAAGCGAGCTTTTAGAATGGTTCCAAAATACGGCAATTCCAATACAAACACAAACCATCAAAATCAAAATAATAATCGTTCTTTTTTTCATCGCAACCTCCTTTTAAAATTGTTTAGAAACTAATTTTAGTTTAGCACTTTTTTATAAAAAAACAAACACACTTGGCAGCTTCCAATGAATAAAAACTCTTTATTTAGAATTTAGGATTTTGAATTGCAGAATTTTATTTAGGGTGGCCTAAGGGATTTGAACCCTTGACCTCCTCGGCCACAACGAGGCGTTCTAGCCACTGAACTAAGGCCACCATGATATTTTTAATTTTATTCGCAACTCAATTTTTGTCAAAATGAATGATTATCGATCGATGCATTCGCTGCCATTAAAACATTTGTCCGGTCCGCAATCGCAGATGTTTACTTCGTGACTATTTTCTGGTGCGCAACCACAAGCGCCAATAAGGCATGTGTTGGGATAATCCGCAGCGCTTAAACAACAGGAAGATGTTGCTATTTGGCCGCCGCTCATCTGGCAACCAATAAAAGCTTCATCAAATTTTTCCTGCGTGGCAGATTCCTTATTTTTATTAACAAGAGTATAAATAACGATAGCCAAGGTCAGAAGGATAAGGATGATAATGATTACGAAATAGATTTTTTGTAAAACAGTTTTTTGAGCCATGTTTTTTAATAAAGATTATTAATGAATGGTTTCATTGCGACTTTTATAGAGCCATTTTTTGAATTGCTCTTTGAGCTTTTCAGGATCATTTTGCAAGGTTTTGATAATTTCTGCTTTTTCCTCTACTAAATCTCTAAATTTAGGTGAATAAAGTTGAATCCATTCTAATTTATCTATACCCGATTCTCTAATTAAATCTCTTTGTAAAAGAATATCCCAACTAGGTTGAGTATAAGGATTATTATCAGGTTTGCTCTGAGGAACGATATCAGGCATACAACTTTATTCTATCATAAAAAGTCCAAAAGAAAAAGGTCGTCTAAAATTTAGAATGAAGCAAAAATCCGCTTACGCGGATTTTTGCTTCAATAATTACTTCTTCCAATCTTTGATAATAATGGATTGATTTTTGAGCTCAACTACTAGCTTTTGCCTCTCTTTCCAGCGAAGTTTTTTAATGTATTCGATGGGAATCGTCACAGCAAAACTACGGCCTTTACCTACTTTAGATAATTTTCTAATTTTTCGATTTTGGAATTTGATATTAGACATAGTTTTGAGACATAGTTGCTCATGAATTAATTCATGAATTAATTCATGAGCTAAAATATTTTTGAAATTTGATTTTTGAATTTTGAGATTTTTATGGTGCCCGGGGTGGGACTCGAACCCACAAGTCCGAAGAGGACAAAGGATTTTAAGTCCTTCGCGTATGCCGATTCCGCCACCCGGGCGATAGTAAATGCAAAAATCAAAGGTCAAAGGTCAAAATTAAGGAGCCCGAAGAAAATTTTCATTACAAATTTTCTTCAGCCGCAATTATTTTGCGATCCGCGATTTTTAAATGTCCCTCTTTTTATTTTACTTTCGAATTTTTTTCTTGTCAATTGATTATTTTTTTGCTTTAATAGAATAAAGTTATGACAGAAGACAATTTAACTTTAGTGGTGTTAGCAGCGGGTATGGGTAGCCGCTATGGTGGGCTCAAACAAGTTGATCCAATAGGCCCGAATGGTGAAATTATTATTGACTATTCGCTTCATGATGCCAAACAAGCGGGCTTTACGCATGTTGTTTTTGTAATTCGTAAAGATATTGAAGAAGTTTTTAAACAAAAAATTGGAGAACGAGCGGAAAAAAATTTCCGTGTCTCTTATGTTTATCAAGAACTCAACAAAGAATTACCAACGTGGTTTAGTGTGCCTGCCGAGCGAAAGAAGCCATGGGGAACAGGGCAGGCTATTTTATTATGCAAGGATGTCGTCTTTTCTAATTTTGCGGTGATCAATTCCGATGATTTTTATGGCCGCGATGCCTTTATTAAAATGGCCGATGCGCTTAAGGGGTTGAGCGATGATCCTGATCTTTATCATTATGTTATGGTAGGTTATCGACTAAAAAATACTTTATCTGATTTTGGTTCTGTTTCTCGCGGTGTCTGCCGCATTTCTGATGAAGGATATTTAATGGATATTACCGAAAGAACGAAAATTCAGAAGTTTGAAGATGGAATTAAATATGAAGAAAATGGAGAGTGGTTCAATTTAACCGGCGAGGAAACAGTTTCTATGAATTTTTTTGGTTTTACGCCAAGTATTTTCTATGAATTGGAGACCCGCTTTTACAAATTCCTGATGAATATTAAAAATCCTGAGAAGGACGAATTTTTTATTCCCGAAGTAGTGGGGCAGTTAATTCGCGAAGGCAAGGCGCAAGTCACTATTTTACCAACCGAAGCTAAATGGTTTGGTGTAACTTATCCTGAAGATAAAACAGTTGTAGCCGAAGGAATAAAAAATTTAATCAAAGAAGGAGTTTATCCAGAGCATTTATTTGAAGAAGCTTCACCGACTCCTTCTGCTCCTGCTTTTTCTGAGCAGGAATCTCCAGACGAGATTAAAAACTCTCAACTCTCAGAATCAATCGGCGATCATTTAATCCCTTCTAATCCAGAGCCAACTGCCGAGCGCCAATTTGAGCCGCAAAAACAATCTGAACAAGAAAGAGAAAAAATTCAAGATGAATTAGGTCCCATTAAAGAAGCGGTTTATCTTATTGAAGTAGAGAAAATTAAACCCAATCCTTATCAACCACGTAAAAATTTTGATGAAGAATCCCTAAAAGAATTAGCGGATTCTATTAAAGAATTCGGCATTCTTCAACCTCTCATAGTTTCGCGCGTCGAAAAAGAAACTCCTTATGGTCGAGGAGTGGAGTATCAGTTGATTGCAGGCGAAAGGCGGTTGCGGGCGGCGCAAATGTTAGGATTAGAAAGAGTGCCAGCCATTATTCGACCTTCTTTTGAAGAGCGTCAAAAATTAGAAGCCGCTATCATCGAAAATATCCAGCGAGCCGATCTTAATCCTTTAGAATCAGCGCGCGGTTTTGCAAAGTTAGCAGAAGAATTTGGTTTGTCTCAAAGAGAAATTGCCGAACGAATTGGCAAAAGCCGTGCTTTTGTGGCGAATGCTTTGAGACTTTTAGAGTTGCCATCAGAAGCCCAGCGAGCTTTAGAAGAAGGAAAAATTACTGAATCGCATGCTCGATTGCTTTTAACCATTACTAATCCAGAAAAGCAGCGGGCACTTTTAGGTGAAATTTTGTCGCGGAAATTAACCGTGAGAGAAACTGAAATTTTAACGCGCCGGATTTTGGAAATGCCTTTGGGAGTTTTTGCTGAAAAAAAGCAAGAAGTGCAAGTGAGCGATTTGGGCGATGCTTTGGAAAAAGAAATTGAGCGCAAACTGGAAGCTATTTTTGGCACAAAAGTAGAAGTGAAAAAGCGCGGCAATAAAGGAAAAATCACAATCAACTTTTTCTCTGATGAAGAATTGGAGGAAATTTTGAAAAAGCTTGTCAAGGAATAAAATTTAGCTTAAACTGAAATCAGCTATTTAATTTTTGATAAGGAGGCGATGATGAGAATTATTAGTCCATCTTTTAAAGTTGTGACTGATTTAAATCGAGAAGAAATTCTAAGAAAAATTGAATTGGCTGGTCGGATTTCGCACAAAAGTGAAGAAAAAATATCCGAGGATTCGGCAGCTAAATTTGTAAAGCATTTGCTGAAAATTGGCCATGAAAGCGTTTTGGAACACGTCAATATTTCTGTGATTATTATTTGTGACCGCGGCGTTTCCCACGAGCTGGTGCGTCATCGTTTGGCGAGCTATACGCAGGAATCCACTCGCTATTGCGATTATGCCAAAAAAGGCGAGATAGCGGTAATTAAGCCGGTATTTTTGACTGAAGGAACTGATAAATATCGCGTTTGGAAAACAGCGATGGAGTTGATTGAAAAATCCTATTTTCATTTGAGGGATCTTGGTTTAAAACCAGAAGAAGCCCGGTCGGTGTTGCCCAATTCGTTGAAAACAGAAATTTTTGTGACAGCGAACATTCGCGAATGGCGACACATTTTTGAATTACGCTGCAATGCCGCCGCTCATCCGCAAATGAGAGAAATTATGGTGCCGTTGCTCCAGTTATTCCAGCAAAAACTCCCTCCACTTTTTGATGATTTTAGTATCGATTTAGAAAACAATATTGCTTCAAGGGCGTCCTTTTAGGGCGCTCTTTTTTAACTAACAATGAAAAATTAAAAACCATGGAGTGTGGCAGCAGAGGATTTGAAGGAGTGATTAATATTAATTTTCAAAGCCGCGAGATCCTTCGGACTGCGTCCTCAGGATGACAAAAGAAAGTGTCATTCTGAGCGCCAGCGAAGAATCCCATGCAATACAAAATAAAGTCTATAGTTATATATCCGAGGGATCCTTCACCGTCTGTCTGATGGTAGGCAGGCGTTCAGGATGACAGTAAGATAGTTTTAAGGTTTTAGGTTGCAATTTTGAGTTTTGACATTGGCGTTTTGAATTAAATTCTACTTTAAGTTTTTATTTTCTACCATTTAATTTCTTGATTTTAGAGGAAAAATTTTTTTCTTGCAAATATTTAATTTTGGATTACAATAAAAATAATTTCGCTATGAAAGAAAATTCTAAAAATTTATTAATTGTTATTATTATTTTGATTGTAGCGATTATCGCCGGCCTTTTTGCCTATGGCGAATTTGATTTTTTGCCGAGTTGGTTTAAAAAACCCTATCGGCTTGGTTTGGATTTAAGCGGTGGAACGCGTTTAATTTATGAAGCGGATTTGAGTCAAGTAGCGGAAAAAGATCGTGATTCCGCGATGAATGGACTGCGTGATGTGATTGAGCGAAGAGTTAATCTTTTCGGCGTGAGCGAACCACGTGTAGAAGTGGCGCAGGTAGGAGAAAATTATAGATTAAATGTAGAATTAGCCGGCATAAAAGACATTAATCAAGCCATTCGAATGATCGGCGAGACACCCTATTTGGAATTTCGTGAACAACGGCCGCAGGAGGAAACAGAAAAAATTTTAGAAGAGCAACAAAACAATAATCCTGAGTATCAATTTGTTGATCCTTATTTTGTTCCTTCGCAGCCACTTCTTACCGGTAAGTATTTAAAAGCAGCGCGTTTGGATTTTGATCCGCGCACTTATGAACCAGTGGTGAGTTTGGAATTTAATGATGAAGGAGCCAAAATTTTTGCTGAATTAACAAAAAAGAATGTAGGTAAAATTTTAGCTATTTATCTTGATGGTCAGCCGATTTCTTTACCGGTGGTGCAAGAAGAAATTACTGAAGGTAAAGCTCAAATTACAGGAAAATTTACTGCCGACGAAGCTAAAAAATTAGTAGAGAATTTAAATGCCGGCGCTTTGCCCGTTCCGATTAAACTTATTTCTCAACAATCCATTGGCGCTCTGCAAGGAGAGTTTTTCTTAAAATTAAGTATTAAAGCCGGAGTGATTGGCTTGATTGCAGTTATTATTTTTATGTTGGTGATGTATGGAAAATTAGGAATTTTTTCATCTC
>JAQVHD010000008.1:0-2915 GCA_028696375.1 Minisyncoccota bacterium | reverse complement strand
CAATCCATTGGCGCTCTGCAAGGAGAGTTTTTCTTAAAATTAAGTATTAAAGCCGGAGTGATTGGCTTGATTGCAGTTATTATTTTTATGTTGGTGATGTATGGAAAATTAGGAATTTTTTCATCTCTGGCTTTGATTATTTATACGATTCTAAACTTAGCCATCTTTAAATTGATTCCGGTAACGATGAGTTTATCTGGTATTGCTGGTTTTATTTTATCTATTGGGATGGCTGTCGATGCAAATATTTTAATTTTTGAACGCTATCGAGAAGAGAAAAAAATTGGTTTAGAAAATAAAAGAGCCTTATCTGAAGGTTTTAAACGAGCTTGGCCGTCAATTCGAGATTCCAATATTTCTACCATTATCACTTGTCTGGTGCTCTATAATTTTACAAGCTCGATGGTAAAAGGATTTGCCCTCACCTTACTCATTGGTGTAGTAACGAGTATGTTTACAGCTATTACAGTTACGCGGTCACTCTTAAAAGCATTTCTTAAATAATATGATTGATTTTATTAAAACAAGAAAAATTGCTTATTGGATTTCTGGCGCGCTAGTGCTGATTGCTGGACTTTCCCTTATTGTTTTTGGACTTAAGCCGGGGATGGATTTTACAGGCGGTTCAGTTTTGGAATTAAAATTAAATGGTGCTAATGTTGACCATCAGGTTATCGCTGACATTTATCATCAGCTGGGTTATCAAAATGTCTCGATTTCCAAGTCAGGTGATGATGGTTTATTAATTCGTTCATCTGATATTAGTGAAGAAGATCATCAAAATATCATTTCACAGATTAAAGAGAAATATAATGAAGTGGAGGAGTTGCGTTTTGAATCATTTGGGCCAGTTATTGGCAGAGAATTGCGTAACAAATCCATTCAAGCCATTATTTTGGTTGTTGTCTGTATTATTCTTTATTTGAGCTATGCTTTCCGTCAGGTTTCGCGACCAATGGCTTCCTGGCGCTATGGCGTCACCGCTATTTTAGCCTTGATTCACGATATCAGCATTCCGGCAGGTTTATTTGCGATTTTGGGTCATTTTCATGGTGTGGAGATCGATTCTAATTTTATTGTAGCCCTACTGGTTGTTCTTGGTTTTTCTGTCCACGATACAATTGTTGTTTTTGATCGGATTCGAGAAAAATTACGCACGCACCCGAGTTTGGACTTCGGACAGATTATAAATGAGGGCGTTAATGAAACTATACGTCGTTCCATTTTAACTTCCCTGACTCTTGTACTTGTTCTTTTGGCGTTATTAATTTTTGGTCCAACCAACCTTTTCTACTTTACATTAACTTTGCTCATCGGTACTTTCTTTGGTACTTATTCTTCCATTTTCATTGCTACCCCACTTCTATACGATTGGCATCTCTTTTTGCAAAAGCGAAAAAATAAAAATCAAGGGAAAATAAAGAAGCGATAATTGAAAAATTTATGACCTTGGGAGAAAAAATGAGAAAGATAATTTTGGCGATCGGCGATCTCGCTTGTTTTTATTTAGCTCTTTTTTTAATGGCCACGATTCGCCATTTGGATGCCAGTTATTTTTTGGTTCATTTAAAACTCTTTTCGATTATTTTTGTCGTGTGGTTAGCAGTTTTTTATATCGGTCATCTTTATGAATCAGAAAATTTTAAG
Organism: Minisyncoccota bacterium; assembly: GCA_028696375.1. Lineage (GTDB taxonomy): Bacteria > Patescibacteriota > Minisyncoccia > UBA6257 > JAAZHW01 > JAQVHD01. The sequence goes on along the minus strand of JAQVHD010000008.1, from coordinate 1,268 downwards.
GATCGAAAAAAACTTTTTAGTCTGATTTGCCGTTTGCAAGTAATCAATATTGTTTTAGCTATTGTCATTTTTTATCTTTATCCTGTTATTACCCCCAAAACAAATTTAGCTTTGATTATCATTTTTTCCTCTGTTTTTATTTTGTTATGGCGCTATATAGCGACACCGCTTTTTCTCAAAAAAATTGCCTATCGTACTTTGCTTCTTGGTAATAGCAAAGAAATGAAGGAAATCAGTCAATTACTTTCTGAGTCACCGGTAATGGGATATCAACTAGTCAAGCAGGTTGATAGTTTTTCTGATTTACAAGAGAATGAACTAAAAAATTTAGTCGCCAAAGAGAAAATTCGGGTCATTGTTACTGATAATCTTTTAAAAGACGGTAATAATAGCGGTTTTCTTCAAAAATTTGTTATTGAAGAGATGTTTCAGCAGAAGGAAATTTATGATACGATTGAATTTTACGAGATGGTCTTTAAACGAATTCCTCTTTCAGTAGTAGACGAGAACTGGTTTTTAAATTATTTAAAGGTATACCGCCAAAACCATTCTTTTGTGACGAAACGGCTTTTTGATTTTATAGCCGCCTTAATCATTTTTCTGATTAGCTTAATTTTTTGGCCATTTATTATTTTAGCTATCAAGATCGATTCGGCCGGCCCCATTTTTTATTCATCGTGGCGCGTGGGTCAAAATGGCCGCTTATTTAAAATTTATAAATTCCGTTCGATGTATGCTTTGCCAGAAGGTGAAAATTGGCCACGCTGGGCCAATCAAAATGATTCGCGAATTACTAAAGTAGGCAAATTTTTAAGAAAGACTCATTTGGACGAACTGCCTCAATTAATCAATATTTTGAAAGGCGATATGTCTTTTGTCGGTCCGCGGCCAATGGAAAAAGAGCTTTTTGATTTATGCATTAAAGAAAAGCCTATTTATTATCTCCGAAACATTATTAAGCCCGGGCTGGTGGGTTGGGCTCAACTTAATTATCCTTATGCTGCTTCGTTAGAGGATGAGTTAAAAAAATTTGAATATGATCTTTATTATTTGCGTAATCGTTCTTTCTGGTTTGATGTTGCCATTATTGCGCGTACTATTAAAATTTTGTTAAGTTTTTAATTTGATTGACAAAATTTATTAAAGTTTTAAGCTAAAATTAGCAATCAAAAATTTTAATAAGGAGGAAATCGCATGAAAAAAAATGGCAATGGCGACAGAATGAAACAATTGGCCTGGCAGCTGGTAAGATTAAGAGAAGAGAAAAA
>JAQVHD010000024.1 GCA_028696375.1 Minisyncoccota bacterium | reverse complement strand
ATGCGTCGAGGCATTATTGGCGAAAATCAGAAAGATTTAACTGATAAAGAATTAGGTCAACTAATTATTTTAGCCGAGAATTGTCTTAAAGAAGGAGCCCGCGGCATCTCTTTTGGTCTTAAATATAATCATTCCAACCAAACTCCTTTCAGTGAATTGCTGGAATTAACTCGTTTGGCTAAAAAATATAATGTTCCTGTAACTTTTCAACCTCGTAACGAAAAAGAGGATATTCTTTCGTTTATTGAAGAAATTGCAACACTAGTTGAAACATTAACGCCGGCTAACTGTCCGCCTATCGAAATCACACATTTACATGCGCATAGAAATATTATTGATGAATTATGCAATGTTGTAGCTGTTATTGATGATCTAAAAAAGAAAGGATTAAATATTCATTTTGATATTTCTCCTTTTACCATTGTTAGTAATCCTTTATATCTTTATTTACCACCTTGGTTCCGCTATGGCAATTTTGAGCAAATGATTAATACTCTCAAAAGCCTCCCTATTAGAAAAAGAGTTTTAAATGATTTAAAAAACAGTCATTATGATTATTCAAAAATGATTGTTGCTCGAGCTCAAGACTCGCTATCTTCTCTTAATGGGAAAAGTATTGCTTATTTAGCTCAGGAACGCAACCTGAGCAACGAAGAGATGCTTTTGGAGTTATTCAGAATGAATAACGGACAAGTGATTATTAATTATGATGAACTTTCTTGGCCGGAAACTCTTGGTCTTTTAGAGCATCCTTTAAGTATTATTACCACTCAAAATCCTGGTTTAAATTATTCTGGTTTTAATTTTTTGCCTCATCCTGCTTCCTTTAATACTTTTCCGCGCTTTTTAGCCTTAATTAAAGAAAAGAAAATAGAATTATCTTGGCCAGAAGCGATTAAAAAGATTTCGGCTGAACCAGCCGCAAAAGTTGGCTTAAAGAAAAGGGGGTTAGTAATGCCCGATTATTTTGCTGATTTAGTTATTTTTAATCCTGAAAAATTAGAATCAAAAATAAATATTCAAAATCCTGTAATGAAACCGGCGGGGATAGAATACGTGTTTATTAATGGCTCAATTGTTTTAGAAAATAGCTCACTCAATAAAATAGCTATTGGTCGGGTGTTAGGAAAAGAAAAATGAGTAAGACCAGTAGCCGTAAATTAGGCAACATTTTTACCTGGAATGTAGCTGCCTTGCTACTCTTTGGATTATTGTGTCTTTTAAGTGCGTCAATGATTATTGCAAAAACGCAATTTCATGATCCTTATTATTATGTTAAACAGCAATTGCTTAAAGGAGTTCTTTTAGGCGCACTTGGCTTTTTGATTGCTGTTAAAATTCCCTGGAAGGTTTATAAAAAGATTACGCCATTTTTATTTGTGGCTGGATTAATTTTAACAATTTTGGTTTTTACGCCATTAGGTCTGGAATTAAATGGTGCTCGACGTTGGCTACAAATTGGCTCTTTTACTTTCCAGCCCAATGAAATATTTAAAATCACCTTCATTATGTATTTGAGTTTGTGGTTGGCCCAAAAAACGCCTGCTCAAAGAAATTCCATGGGCAGCGTTATTGCTTTTATATTTTTTTTGGGAATAGCCGCTGCTGTAATGCTCCCACAGCCAGCTACTAGTTCTTTTTTGATTTTAGCCGCTTCAGCCTGCATAGTTTATTTTTTAAGCGGCATTAAAATTCGCTATATTTTGATAACTATACTTATTCTGGCTTTAGTGCTCGGCGGAGGATTTTTCCTTTTAAAAAAATTGGCTCCCAATGATTATCGCGTTCAACGTCTTTCCAACTTTATTAGTTTTAATCAGGAAGATGGAAACAAAAATCTTGAAGATAATTACCAACTCAATCAATCGCTTATTGCTATTGGATCTGGGGGTATAACTGGCGTAGGTTTTGGTAATGCGGTGAGTAAATACAACAATTATTTACCCGAGCCTATTGGCGACTCAATTTTTGCAGTCATTGCTCAGGAGTTTGGTTTTATCGGTAGTGTTTTAATTATTATTTTGTATTTGAGTTTATTTCTTACAGGAATTCGTATCGGCGCCCAATGTCCAGATGAGTTTGGCCGGCTATTGTGTTATGGGATTGTTTCTCTCTTTTTTATTCAAATGTTTATTCACATTGGCGCTTTAACAAAAATCTTTCCTTTTACCGGTCAACCACTACCATTGATAAGCTATGGTGGTACTAATTTAGCCATTACTTTGACATCGTTTGGAATAGTTGTTAATATATCTAGATGGAGTTAATTAATTAATTTGGTGATGATTTATGGTAACACAAGAAATTAATTTGCGTGAATTAAAATTAAAAATTGTCTTAGCCGGCGGAGGAACAGGCGGACACATCTATCCTTTAATTGCAGTTTATCGTCATCTAAAGCGAATTACTGATCAAAAACTCGTAACTTTAGATGCGACTTATTTGGGTCCAAAAATTTTTGACGAATCAGTTTTTACCAACGAGGGTATTAAAACAATATACATTACAAGCGGTAAATGGCGTAATTATTTTTCTTTAATGAATTTCGTGGATATTTTTAAAATTATTTTTGGTTTTTTTCAAAGTCTCTGGCAATTGTGGAAGGTTATGCCTGACATTATCTTCAGTAAAGGAGGATACGGCGCCTTGCCAGTAGTTTTAGCCGGATTTCTTTTAGGCATTCCTATCGTTATTCACGAATCAGATGCAGTGCCGGGAAAGAGTAATAAATTAGCTGCCCCTTTTGCCAAAAAAATTCTTTTGGCTTTCGAAAGTGCCAAAAATTATTTTTTACCCGAAAAAGTAGTAGTGGTCGGCAACCCTATTAGAGAAACAATTTTACATAATAATATTCCGCAAGAAAATGCTAAACGATACTTCAAATTTTTACCAGAAAAATCAGTAGTTTTATTTTTAGGCGGTTCTCAAGGTAGTCAAAGAATTAACGATCTCGTTCTGGATTGTTTAGAAGAATTAATTAAAAACGAGGTGCAAGTCCTTCATCAGACCGGCCCAAATAATTTTAAAGAAGTTTTTTTAGAGGCGAAAGTTATTCTCGATTTTCTTCCGGAGCCATATAAAAATTTTTATCAAGCCAAAGACTTTTTCTATGAAAAAGATTATCTTAATGCCTTGGCAGCAGCTGATTTGATTGTTGCTCGAGCCGGAAGTGGAGTAATTTTCGAAATTGCTGCCTCTAAAAAACCGGCCATTCTCATTCCTTTGCCAGAAGCAGCTCGTGATCACCAACGTTTAAATGCTATTGAATACGCTCGCTTTGGCGGTGCATTAGTTATTGAAGAAAAAAACGCCACTGCCAATTTGCTTGCTAAAAATATTTTAGATATTCTTAATAATCCCACCAAAAGAAACAATATGATAAATGGCGCAAAATTATTTATTAAAAAAGATGCCGCTGAAGAAATTGCCAAGGAGCTGCTAAACGTTTTAAATCTAAATTTTGAATAAAAATATGAGTGCCAAAACAACTAATCTAATTAAAGAAATTAAAAATCCTCGGGTTAGAATGGCGCCCTCGCCAACAGGATATTTTCATATTGGAAGTGCCCGGACTGCTTTATTTAATTATTTAGTGGCTAAAAAATACAATGGCAAATTTATTTTGAGAATTGAAGATACGGACAAAGAACGATCAAAACCAGAATATGAAGCTGATATTTTAGACAGTTTAAAATGGCTCGGTCTTTTGTGGGATGAAGGAGTAGAAGTAGGAGGTTCTTATGGCCCTTATCGTCAAAGTGAACGACTTGATGTCTATGAAAAATATTTGCGTGAGCTCGTTGAGAAGGGTTTGGCTTATTATTGTTTTTGTTCGCCAGAAGAACTAGAAGCCAAAAAAGAAGAGATGATGAGTAGGGGAGAGGTGCCACGATATGATGGTCACTGCCGTAATTTAACCGAGGAAGAAGTGAAGAAAAAAATGAATGATAAAAATCCATTTGTGATTCGTTTAAAAATGCCGGAAAAAATTATAACCGTGTTTGACCTCATCCGGGGAAAGGTAGATTTTGACACAAAATTAATTGGTGATTTTATCATCGCCAAAGATTTTCGCAGTCCTTTATACAACTTTAGCGTAGTTATTGATGATCATGAAATGCAAATAACTCATGTTATTCGAGGAGAAGAACATTTGTCCAATACTCCTAAGCAAATTGCTCTTTACGAGGCTCTAAATTGGACACCGCCTATTTTTGCTCATTTACCACTCATTCTAAATCCCGATCGCAGTAAAATGTCTAAGCGTTTTGGCGATGTAGCGCTAAAAGATTTTCGAAAGAAAGGTTATCTACCCGAAGCCATTGTCAACTTTCTGGTTTATTTGGGTTGGCACCCCAAAGAAAAAGCAGGTGAACCCATTAACGAAATTCTTACTTTAAATGAAATTATCGAACAATTTGATTTTTTCCGGATCCAAAAAGGTGGCGCCGTGTTTAACATCGAGAAATTAAATTGGATTAATACAGAACACATTAAAACAATGCCGATTGATGAGTTAACCTCCCACGCGATGCCCTACTTAAAGGAAAAATTTGGCGACGCATTATTGAATGATATAGAATTTGTTAAAAAAATCGTGGAATTGCATCGAACACGCATTAAAACATTAGCTGAATTGCCTGAGATGACTTCATACTTCTTTGTTTTACCTGACTATGACGCTGAATTGCTCCGTTGGCAAGATATGAGTGAGGAAGAAGTGAAAAATAATCTTGACTTTATTTATAATTTATTGTCTGATTTAGACAATCAGCTTTTTACACGCCAACAGCTAGAAGCAATTATCCTGCCTGAAGCCGAAAAAAGAGGGCGAGGGAAGATATTATGGCCGCTAAGAGTGGCTCTGAGTGGCCAAAAGAATTCAGCCGGACCATTTGAAATTATGGAAATTATCGGGAAAAATGAGACTCTCAAACGTTTAGCTACAGCAATTAAAAAATTAAAAGAAAATCAAAATAATGCGTAAAAACTCAAAAAATCGATTTTTGATAAAAATTTTAGTCCTGATAATAATTTTAGAGCTTGGGTTATTTAACTCCATTTCAGCAGCTACTTATCAAGAACTTCAAAGTCAAATTGATGCTAAAAAGCAATCTCTTAATAATTTAATCGAACAGCAGCAATTTTATAATGCCGAGTTAGAAAAAACGCAAGGAACCAAAAAAACATTAAGTAGCGAGTTAAACCAAATTCAAAAAAATCTTGATAACATCAATTTCAAAATTAAAATTAACGAAGTGCAAATTGAAAAATTGAATTTGGAATTAGAACAACTTCAAATGGATATAGGCAATACGAATAA
>JAQVHD010000023.1:2637-5560 GCA_028696375.1 Minisyncoccota bacterium | reverse complement strand
TGAACGGATTTCAGATTTTATTTCGAGTTATCAGGGTTCATTAATTAAAGACGCCTCTCGATTTTTTTCTATTTTAATTAATTTAGGAGGCGGCATTGTTTCGGTTTTAACAGTTTTTCTTATTTCTTTTTATTTGCTTTTAGAAAAGGATGGTGTTTCTGATTTTATTAAATTTATTACACCGCAAAGCGTTGAAGGAACGGTTTTAAAAATTTGGCATCGTTCGAGATTACGTTTGGGAAAATGGTTAAGGGTACAATTGCTTTTGAGTACTATTATTGGTGTAATGGTTTGGGCGGCGCTTTTAATTTTGGGAGTGAAGTATGCCTTTGTTTTGGCGATTTTTTCCGCCATTTGTGAATTAGTGCCAATGGTGGGGCCGATTTTGGCTGGCGTAGTGGCAACGATTGTGGCTTTAACACAATCATTGCCCTTGGCTATTTGGACCGCGATAATTTTTATCCTTATTCAGCGCATTGAAAATGATATATTGGTGCCCTCCGTTATGGGGAAGACTATTGGTTTTAATCCGGTAGTTGTTTTAGTGGCTTTGTTTGTGGGTGGGAAGTTGGGAGGTATTTTGGGAATGCTTATTGCTTTGCCAGTGGTGATTGTGATTGAGGAAACGGTGAGGGAATTGAATAAAAAACAGCAACAGCGATTGGAGGCAGCGCCGTTGCCTTAGGAGTTGAGGTGATTTTAAGGCGGCGGCCGCCAGAACTGGCGGCCGCCGCCTTTATTTCAATTATAATCAATTTATAAAGCCAATAATACTACTAAATCAATAATTATTACGGCTAATTGAGTAATTGTTCCCAATATTCCGTTATAGACTTTTTCATTGTGAAAAAAGCGATGAAAGCGATAATAAGGGTTTTTGGTTTGGGTAGCAAATTCTTCTACAGGATAAAGCGGCTGGCCTTTAAATAAAAGTAAATAATTTTTCTTGTAATTAAAATAGGAAAGAGCATTAAAGAAATCAGGTAAAATTCCCAATATTCCGCCAATTATTGCCGGCCATAAGGCAAAGTTGTCAAAAGTAAAATGCGCGATTATAATAAGAGCAATTCCAACAAAGAAATCAATGACAATCGGGCCAACAACCTGATAAAAAGATTTGTTTTTTCGTCCGGTGCTGATTCCGCTGAGAAAATGATCAGAATGAGGAATGCGATCTAAAAGAAAATGAATAAAAAAGGCTAAAGTGTAAGCAAGTGGTTTGTTTGGTACAACTTTGGTAATCGCAGCACCAGTTAAAAAATGAGGAGTTAAAAACACGTCAATTATTTGCAATTAATAAAGCGACAATTATTATTTAATTATGCTCAAAAAAATTTATATTACAACTGCAATTCCTTATGTTAATGCTAATCCGCACCTTGGTCATGCCTTGGAATTTGTCCAGGCCGATTGTGCCGCGCGCTACGAGCGTTTGCAGGGCAATGATGTTTTTTTTGCGACTGGCGTTGATGAAAATAGTTTGAAGAATGCTTTGGCTGCCGAACAAGCTGGCCGCAATGTTAAAGAATTTGTTGATGAAAAAGCGCAAGTTTTTAAAGATTTTTTGAAATTATTCAATGTTGAGATTTCTGATTTTATTCGGACAACCGATTCCCGCCATTTGGAAGGAGTGAAAAAATTTTGGTTAGCAGCGCAAAAAGATATTTATCAAAGCGAATATGAAGGGCTTTATTGTGTTGGTTGCGAAGATTTTTTAAAGGAGGAGGAATTGGTTGATGGCCTGTGCTCCAATCATAAAATAGCACCTCAGTTAGTCAAGGAAAAAAATTATTTTTTCCGACTTTCTCGTTTTCAAAAACAATTAGAAGAAATTTATCAAAATGATTTAATCCAAATTGTACCGCCCAATCGAAAACAAGAGATTGTTTCTTTTATTGAAGGCGGACTAAAAGATTTTAGCATTTCTCGCTCTCAGGAGCGGGCACATAATTGGGGAATTCCTGTGCCGAATGATCCTTCGCAAGTTATTTATGTCTGGTTTGATGCCTTATGTAACTACATTACTATTTTAGGATATGGTAGCAATTCGCCCCTCTATCGTGCTTGGTGGGAAGATCCCGCCACTGAAATTTGGCATTTTTTGGGCAAGGATATTGCAAAATTCCATTGCATTTACTGGCCGGCCATGCTTTTGGCAGCCGGCGTTCGATTGCCTAACAAAATTGCTATTCACGGCTTTATTACTTTGGAAGGAGATAAAATGTCAAAGAGCAAGGGCAATGTGATTGATCCGCTCGAGATTATTAAAGAATTTGGCGTTGATCCGCTTCGTTATTATTTATTGCGCGAATTTTCTTTAGCGCAAGATGGTGATTTTTCTGTTGCCAATTTGAGAGAGCGTTACAATAAAGAGCTGGCTAATGGTTTGGGCAATTTGTTAAACCGCGTGGTCGCTTTGATTGAAAAGCAAGGCGGAAAAATTAAAATTGAAAAAAATTTAATGGAAAAAGAAATTCAAAATTGTCGAGAAAAATATAATGCCGCACTGGCCGATTTTCGTTTTAATCAAGGCGCCGAGGCCTTTTTGCAATTAATCAGTCAGGCCGATGCCTTTATTAACCAAAATCAGGTTTGGGCTATAACTGATTTAACCAAAAAAGAAGAGTTGCTCGGCGCTCTTTGGCTAGTTTTAGCTCATGTAGCTGATTTTGTTTATCCGTATATTCCCGAGACCAGTGCTAAAATTAAAGAATCACTGGGTATTCATGAAGAAAGAGAATTTTTGGGCAAGGAATTTTTAGTCAAACGTTTGCCGCCGCTATTTCCTAAATTAAATTCTTAATATGAAGCCTTATTTGATTGATTCACACGCTCATCTTCAGTTTGATGTTTATAATAATGATCGCGAAGCCATTTTGGCGAAGATGAAAGAAAAAAATATTTGGGCGATTAATATTGGTAC
>JAQVHD010000023.1:0-2537 GCA_028696375.1 Minisyncoccota bacterium | reverse complement strand
TTTGTGGCGCAAAAAATGGCTGCAATTAAGAATTTGCCATTGGAAAAGATAGCCGAGGCGACAGTTGATAATTGCTTTAATCTTTTTAATTTATGAAAAAAGTTTTAGCTTTTTTGCAACAGGAATGGGTTTTGATTTTAATTCTTTTGGTTGTAGCAAGCGTGACGCGGTTTTTATATCTGGGACATCCCAACCAAACGGTTTTTGATGAAGTTTATTTTGCTCGCTGGGTGACGAATTATTATAGAGGTGAATTTTATTTTGATATTCATCCACCCTTGGCGAAAATGATGCTAGCGGCCTTAGCAAAGATTTTTGGTTATGCCGATGCGGGCAATACAGATTTTTCTAAAATCGGCAACGCCTACCAGACCGATTTTTATAAATTTTTACGAGGGGTGGAATCGTTTTTTGGCGTGATTTTAATTTTGGCTGTTTATGCTTTGGGTAAAAAAATGTTTAAGAATAAATGGCCCGGATTTTTCGCTGCGCTTTTAGTAACTTTTGATAATGCGATTTTAGTTCAGTCACGTTTTATTTTCACCGATGTTTTTCTTTTGGCTTTCGGCGTGATTGGCCTTTATTTTGTTTATCGATTAAAGGAACATAAAAAAATTAATTCCGAATCATTTGTTGATCTATTTTTTGCAGCTCTGTTTTTAGCCGGGAGCATTTTAATTAAATGGACAGGATTAATTTTTGTCGGTGTGGGATTTTTTGTTTTGCTTTTAGACAGCCTAAGAGATGAAAAGAAAAAATTTATTTTTTTCTTGAAGGAAGCAGTCATCATGGGCGCAATTATTGTTTTAGTTTATTTTGGTGTTTTTGCTGCTCATTTATTGAGTTTGCCTTATACCGGCGGGCCGAATGCCGATGGCTTTTTAAGCGCCCGTTCTCAAAGCGCTTTGCTTGGCAATCAATACTATGGCAAGTATCAACCACCGAATTTAATTAAACGAATTGTAGAGTTGAATAGTGTAATGTATAAGGCTAATGCGAGTATTAATCAGCCTCATCCTTATGCTTCAAAATGGTATAGTTGGCCTATAATGGCTCGGCCGATTTTTGATTGGCAGCAAGTCTTGGAAGGCGAACAAAAAACTGCTCGAATTTATCTTTTAGGAAATCCTTTAATTTGGTGGTTGGGGCTATTTTGTGTTGTTTTTGTTTGCTTTGCTTTAATTGATGAGTTACATTTTAAAAAGAAGACGGTTTATTTTGAGCCACTTTTAGTTTTGATGCTCGGTTATATTGGCAATTTATTACCATATACTTTGATTGCGCGACCGGCTTTTCTCTATCACTACTTTCCTTCTTTCATTTTTATGGCTTTAATAACTAGTTTTGTGTTGTGGTTCTTTTTGAAAGATAAGCCGGTCGCGTTGATTTTAATTTTTCTTATCATTATTCAAGCTTTCATTTATTTCGCGCCATTAAGTTACGGTTTGCCACTAACCGATGCTCAATTTGAAGCACGAATGTGGTTTAATAATTGGAAATAAAATAATGATCAAAAAATTTGCTAAAAGCGTTTCGTATGCTTGGGCAGGTATTAAAGAGGCTTTTCGTGGTCAAAGTTTTCGAATCATGCTGGTTTTAGCTCTTTTAGCTATTGTGCTAGGTGTGATTTTACGGCTCTCATTGTTGGAATGGGTGTTTTTGGTTTTAAGTATTGGTTTTGTTTTAGCTTTGGAGATTATTAATACTGCTTGGGAATTGAGCTTAAATTATTTAAGACCGGAAATTAATCCCTTGGCTGGAAAAATCAAAGATCTGGCTGCGGGAGCGGTTTTGGTTGCATCTCTTACCGCCTTGGTGATTGGTCTTATTATCTTTCTGCCAAAAATTCTTGAAATTTTGTAAAAAAAGAATTAAGATAAAAGAGCAAATTCAAATCTCAAAATTGAGATGAGTAAAAGAATTTCCGAAAGAATTTTTCCCTTAATTTTTAACCTTTACATTTTCATTTTGATTTTTGACTTTTGATTTTGAACACCCCCCGTAACTCAATTGGTACCTGCCTGCCGGCAGGCAGGGAGTAGCTGCCTTTTAAGTGATATGGTATTATATTATCTTTATGTTATTAAGAGTTTGAAGAATGGTTATTTGTACATCGGGATATCTAGGGATCCAATGAAAAGATTGAAACAACATAATGCGGGTATGACTCATTCTACAAAAAAAGGTCGACCGTTTAAGTTGATTTACCAAGAAGAATGTGGCACTCGGTTGGAAGCACGCCAAAGAGAAAAATTTTATAAATCAGGTTGTGGTCGAGAACTTTTAAAACAAAAATTAGAAGACTCTTTAAGTTAAAAACGACTAATTAGATTTTCGATGCCCCCCGTAACTCAATTGGTAGAGTAGCTGCCTTTTAAGCAGAAAGTTGCAGGTTCGAGTCCTGCCGGGGGGACAATAAATAAAATCACAGTTTAAAGTAGCGAATTAAAAAACTTAACAGGCGGGAATTTTCTTCGAAAATTCCCGCCTGCTTTTTGATACTCTTTTTCTTTAAGCGTTGTGTTTTATTTCGATGA
>JAQVHD010000007.1:7345-26829 GCA_028696375.1 Minisyncoccota bacterium | reverse complement strand
TGGGAGTTTTTCTTGCTACAAGTAGAATGACAATAACTAATCCTAAAAAGAAAAACAATTGTGAAATAATAGCTAACATAGATTAAATTTCAAATCGAACAAATCGATAAACTTTTATATTTTCTCCAATTTTAGCTATATAAGACTTAACTACATTTTCCACAATTTCATCCTGATCTTTAATAAATGGCTGCTTTAATAAACAAACTTCTTCATACCACTTTTGTAATTTTCCTTCAACAATTTGATTGATTATCTTTTCGGGCTTATTACTGTCTTTCAACTCGGCCAGATAAGCTTCCTTCTCTTTTTTTACAACATCTTCGGGGATTTCTTCTGGGCTAACATATAATGGCGCCATAGCGGCAATTTGCAATGCAATATCATGAGCTAATTCTTTAAATAATGGATTCTGAGCCACAAAATCTGTTTCGCAGCGCAAGTCTACTAAAACACCCATTTTTCCATTCGCATGAATATAGGCCTCAATGAGACCAGCCTTGGTTTCTCTCGCTCCTTTTTTATCAGCAATTGCTAAACCTTTTTTCTTTAAAATTTCTTGGGCTTTTTCGAAATTGCCTTTTGCCTCTTCAAGAGCATTCCGGCAATCCATTACGGAAGCACCCGTTAAATCTCTTAATTCTTTAACTTGTTTTAAATCCATATTTTCAATAATCAAAACGACTGCTTATTAATTTATTGATTACTCGAATTTCCGTTAATAAGAAAATTAGTAATGTACTCTACGCTGGACCGGTGCAAATCGCTTGCAACAATGGGATAATCAATTCCTTCAATATTGGTGTCAGTATTAACAATCGCAATTATAGGAATATGCGTCTTCTGGGCCTCTTTAATAGCAGTTTGATGAAATCGGGCACCTACTACAAAAATAGCATCGGGTAATTGAGCACAATCCTTTACTCCTGAAAATAATTCTGCCAAATCTTCCAGTTCTTTTTGAAATTTCAACTGTTCTTTTTTTGTATATTTAGTCAATTCCCCGGAAGCATTTTTTTGAATCAGTTCATTATAGTATTTAATTCTTTTAGAAATCTCGGAGAAGTTTGTTAAAAGCCCGCCCACCCATCGATTGATTACATAAGGATTGTTTGTTTTTTGAGCTGCTTCTAGAGTAATGTCATTCGTGGCGGGATTTACATTAACAAAAAGAATGGTTTTATGTTCCTTCAACAAATTCTGGAAAAATTCTTTTGCCTTCACCAGCATGTCATACGTCTTTTCCAAATCAATAATGACTTGTGAATTTTTGGCACCAATAATATAGGGCTTCATCTTGGGATGAAGGCGTGATGTGCTGCGCCCAAAACACAGTCTTGCCTCACCCATCTCCCGAAGAATGCGCTCTTTATCTAAATCAATTACCATACCGGTTGTTTGAAAGTTTTCTTCGCTCATAATATTAAAATTTTATTGTTTTTTTAAAAAAATGCAAGGGAGAATAAAAAATCTAATTTTTTAATTTTCAATTTTTAAACATGGGGTTCTTCCAGTTTCTATCCACCAACAGACAACAATTTTTAATTTATCTTATTTCTCTTGCTTTTTTTCGTTTTTTCTTTAAAATAAATCTGTATGAAAAAAGACATCCATCCCAAATATTATCCTAAAGCTAAAGTGAAATGCGCTTGTAGCAATGTTTTTGAAATCGGTGCCACGGTACCAGAAATGGAAGTAGAAATTTGTTCTGCCTGTCATCCTTTCTATACCGGCAAAGAGAAAATTATTGATACAGCCGGCCGAGTAGATAAGTTTAAAAAGCGTCTCCAAAAACATTCAGAAATAGCCAAACAAGCCAAACCTAAAACTGTCAAAAAGGCAGTTAAAAAAACTGCAAAAACCAGAGAAGCTAAATAAAATGTCTGAAGTTAATAGCGTTATTTTAGAAATTAGAGCGGGAGTTGGCGGCGAGGAAGCCGCTCTTTTTGCTGCTGAGTTATTACGCATGTATCAAAAATATGCACAAAAACGAGGCTGGCAAAGTACACTTTTAGATATTAGCTACAGTTCGCTGGGCGGCGTTAAAGAAGCTGTTTTAGAAATTACTGGCGATGGGGTTGAAATTTTAAAAAATGAGGGCGGCGTTCATCGCGTTCAGCGTATTCCAGCCACAGAAAAATCAGGTCGCGTTCACACCTCAACTGCCTCAGTAGCGGTAATGTCCCGACCAAAAGAAGCCAAAATCGACATTAAACCCGAAGATTTAGAAATTACTTTTTTTCGTTCCTCTGGCCCCGGCGGTCAAAATGTTAATAAGGTAGAAACGGCTGTTCGCGTTCTGCATAAACCCAGCGGCCTCATTGTTTCCTGTCAAAGTGAGCGCTCCCAGTTTAAAAATCGGGAAAAGGCAATTGAAATGCTTAAAACAAAGCTTTATGAAGCTAAGTGGACTGTTGATCAGGGAAAAATTTCCGAAGAAAGACGCCAACAAATCGGCACTGCCGATCGTTCAGAAAAAATCAAAACTTATAATTTTCCTCAAGATCGTTTAACTGATCATCGCTATAAGAAAAATTTCCACAATTTAGAAAAAATCATGGATGGTGATTTGGATGATGTACTAAAAATTTATCAAAAAAATCCCCCTGTTAATCAATAGAATCAATTATTTTTTCCAAATTTAAATAATTTACCCTAAATTTGAATTGCGGATATCTGCTTCAAATTGTTGAGCCTTATCGGCAACCCACTGACCGTAACTATAAAGATAACTGCGCCAACGGCTACCGGCATAATAACGGGCTGCTGCTTCTCTTTCAGCTGCATAAGTTTGCTTGTCCGCTCCAAGATCTTTTAGTAGTAATGCCATAGCCACAAAAGCGTCCACATTTCTCCAGGGAGAAGGCGGATTATTACCAGTAATTTTTGCTACTTTGTCTTTATATAGCCACCAAGTAGAAGGAATAAATTGAGCTGGGCCCATTGCTCCGCCATAAGCACCGTCGGCATTCGCACAAGATACCGAAACACTATCTGGATTAATACCTAATTCCTGAGTAATTTTCAAAAATATCGGCTGGTCGCGTGTCGGATGCATCGCAGTTTTCCAATTACACTTACCCACATTGCGTCCAAAAGCCGATTCACGATCCAAAATAGCCAAAAGGAAGGAAGCTCGAACGCCTGTTTGTTCTGAAGCAAATTTAGCTAATTTATAGGCTTCTTCAAAGCTCATTTCACCGCCACCCAACAAAGTAAAAATGCGGCTTTTGATTTGAGCGGCTGTTTGTTGTGATTTTTTAAGTAATTCCTGATATTTGCTTTCTTGACCTTTAGTTACTTGCATCAAATTATTTTTTTCTTTCTTTTTCGCTTCTAATTCCTTTCTCTGCGCCTCCTGAATATTCTTCAATTCTAAAACTTCCTGACGTTGGTTAGCTAAATCTTCCCGCTGAGCTATTAAGTTAGCTTTTAAATTAATCAGTTCGTCTAAACTTCTTTTTATTTCGCTTTCCAAGCTCGTTAAGTCATTAACCGCTGAAAAAGCATCGGACAACGTATTTTCGCCTAAAAAAACCACGAGAGGGCTTTTTTGACCTTCTTCGTAAATCTGCCGCAAAGCATAAACCAGCATATCTTGCGTTGCATCAATACTGCTTTGCGTTTTAGTCACGCTAACTCTTAAGGTATCAATCTGACTATCGAGTTTAGCCAACTGTAAATTTGTAGCTTTAATCTGCAAATTTAATTTATTAATTTGAGCGTCTAAAAGTTGGATACTCTGGTTTAGGGTTTTAGCCTGAGCTTGCAAATTAATAATATTATTCTGATAAGAATCTATCTCTGCTTCTATTCTTTGTAATTCTTGTTCTAATGCTTGTCGTTCTGCGGCTGATTCCTGTGATAACGCCACAGGCGCTAATGAAGTCAAAGTTGTATTAAGGGCAATGAAAGCTATTAAAACTATCAAGACTAAAATATCCTGAAAAATTTTAGGAAAATGACGATGATAACCAAAAGAACGCCCTAAGGGATCGGGCAATTTTTGAAAAACATTTCGACCCCCCTTCTCTAAAACATCAGCGACAATTTTAGGTTTTCCTAAATTTTTACTCATTGTGTTAGAGATTAGCTTTGAGCTTCTCCTGCCTTTTCTTCTTTCCGTTCCGCTTTCTTCTCTTCTGTTTCTATCTTTACTTCAGAAATTGCTTCCGCTGTCGGCGCGGCTGCAGCTACCTCTTCTTCTCGTGGTGGTATTACGGATACAATAGCGGTCTCTGGCGAAGCCGAAACTTTAATCGTGGCTGGCAAATTTAAATCTTTAATACAAACTTTTGAATCAATGGCCTCTAATTTTGAAATATCTACCACGAAACTATGCGGCAAATCTTGGGGTAATGCTTCAACTTCAATTTCATCCATATTTTTCACCAACACGCCGCCCAAATTTTTAATAGCCGGCGCCTCCCCTACCAATTCCACTGGAATATGGGTTTTGATTTTCTGTCCTTTTTGAATCTGGTAAAAATCAACGTGAATCGGCTGGTGGGATAAATAATGGCGCTGAATTTCATAAATTAAAACCGGATGCGTCTCTTTCTTCTTCGCTCCTTCAATTACCAAATCAATAACCGTTGACTCGCCGGCTTCTTTTAAAACATCCGCAAATTCTTTCTGATTTACGGCCACGTGAATATTTTCAATTCCCTTACCATAAAGCACGGCTGGGATATAGCCCTCCTTTAAATAGTGCTTGGGGTTTTTCTTTGTATCTCTTAAAATAACTTTTAATTCCATAGTAAAACCATTCTAACAAAAAAAATCCTCGCCGTCAACTATACTCTTTGAGATTTTATTCTCTAACTTTTCGGCCATCAAAAAAGTGCTCGGTTTGGTAAATGCATTTCCGTTGAATGGGAAAATGTCTCAATGATGATTTCTTAGCAATTATTTTTATCCCCCAAACCCCAGCCGCTCATTTAGATGAGACTAACCCTTTATAATATTTCAGCAAACCGCGGAAATTTTTGGTCCGTTTCCATTCCTCAGCTAGTTTCAATCGCATTTCCTGATGTTCTTTATAACCATGGTCGGGTCGGGATAAAATGTCTCCCATTTCCTCATTTAATAAAACTGTCGCCGACTCTTGGAAAACCCCAAATTCTTTTGGACTGAGCTTTAAAGTATCGCGGCAATAAATTCCATAATTGCGCCAAAGCTCAATATGCATTATTTCATGAGCTGCAACTGTATCAACCATCTCATCATCCATTCTCACCATAAAAGTTCTCGCTGATGCATCAAATGGACAACTGCCAGCGCTAGTTAAATAAGCCTTATAAATAACATCGGTTGGTATCTGGATGTCTAACATTTTCTCCAATCGTTTAAAATATTCATCATTAATTTTATCCCAATCCTTCTGAAACCTTTCAATCTTTTGATTAATCAGTTCTCCTTTTTTTATTAAATTCTGCTTTAAAAAATCGGAAACTATCCGATCTTGGACAAATGGATCTCTTTCTGTTTTTAAATTATTCACCAATTCGAGCGGCAATCGACCATACTGTCTTTTCACATCTCCTCCGAAATCCGAAGGATGATTAACAACCCTCAAAATGTTTTTCTTATCTTCATTTATATCGTATTGAAATTGAACGTTTGATTTCATAAAAATACTCTTTTTACCAAATTTTAGATAATTAACTACTTAAAATTCATTAGAGTCAGAAACAAAATCAGTTTTTAAATAAAAAGCGTGATGGTTTTCCATTATCGCTTTTGAATAAGAGATTTTAATTTTTGAGTCAATTCATTGCGTTTGACCGTTAGCTGTTCACCGCGTTGGAGGTCTTTAATGGTGATTTCATTTTTAGATTTTTCATCAGGACCATAGAAAAGGCAGAAACGAGCACCTCGCTTTAAGGCTAAGCGAATCTGATTGCCAATTTTTCCTTCTTCCAATGAAATTTCAACGGATATGCCACTATTTCTTAATTCTTCGGCAATATCCAGTACATCGGTCCGAAAATTACCATCCCAGAGGGTAACAAACACCTGTAACGATGATATTGGTTGTTCCTCCTGATCATCACTAATTTCAACCATTGACATTAAACGATCGATTCCCAAAGAGCCCCCACAGGCTGGAATTCGCTTCTCTGTAAACATTTCGATGAGGTTATCGTAACGTCCGCCTGAAGCAATAGCACCATCCCTTCCCTTGAGGTAAATCTCAAAAATGGGACCTGTATAGTAGTTAAGACCTCGCACTAAAAGCGGAGAGAATTTCACTTCACAGCCTTTCAAAACAGGGGTCAGCAAAGAAGTCAATTCTTCTACTTCTCGTAATCCTTCTCTACCAATAGCATTCTCTCTGATTTTATTCTCCAAATCATTACCAACTTGCCGCAAATCGCATTCAAATTGACTCATAATTGATGGCGGGAGATCAATTTTTTTCAATTCACAAATAACACCCTCAGTTCCAATTTTATCGATCTTGTCTAAATTAATTAATGTGGTCTCTTGCAAACTCTTTGGAACTCCATATGCTTCAATAATGCCCGCTAAGACCTTGCGAGAATTCAACAGAATAACAAAATTAGAGAGATTAAATCGAGATAGAATTTTTACTAAAGCAAGGATAATGTCGGCATCAGCTAAAAGCGACGGGCTGTTAACAATATCGATGTCACATTGGTAGAATTCGCGAAACCGTCCCTTTCCCGGTCGATCCGCCCGCCACACTGGACCAATCTGATAGCGACGAAAAGGCCGTGGAAGTTCATTTTGATAACGCGCAAAAAAACGGGCTAAAGGAACTGTCAAATCGTAACGAAGAGCTAAATCTGATTCACCGCTTATCGCCTGTTCTCCTCGTTTGAGAATTCTAAAAATAAGCTTTTCGCCCTCACTCCCATACTTGCCCATTAATATCTCAGTGCGTTCCAAGGCGGGCGTATCCATTGGCAAAAAACCAAAACTTTCAAATACTTCTCTAATAATATTCAAAGCGCGCTCCCGCCTTTTAACCTCTTGTGGTAGAAAATCTCTCATTCCTGTTGGTGGTAATAAGTTGCTTTTTTTCATATTTAATAACTCCTCGCCTCATCAATAGAATTATTATCTACAATAATCATTTTATAAGGAATATCTGCATTGTCCGGATGCTTTTTAAAACAGAGCTTCTAATAAGGCGAGGGATTCCAGGAACAGATAATAATTGTAACATAACACTTTATTAATTAAAAATTCAAATCTTTACTGATAATTTTTGCACTTTTTAAAATATACTTGTCGTGTTGATGTGTTAATAATCACATCGCTTCTAAATTCAGCGACCTCCAAAAAAACATCTGAAATTTCTTTATCTTTAATTTTTCCCATTAAATCTAATGGGTTCTTGGTATTTCATTAATATTTCTTTATTTTTAACTGTTTGCAAACCAAATTGATTCCAAATTGCAAACTTTTCTTTCAACCCATCGCTCCACTCAATAATAATGCCAATAAAGTAATCTAAAATGTCGCCAAATTGTTTATCTTTTATGTATCGCCATTGTTCATAAATATCTTTAAAAAAGAGTGATTGGCATTTTTTTATTCTTTGTCTGATCATAAATATAAATCTGATGTAGATCTGGATTCCCTAAATAATTTTTGGCATCAATAATTTCCATTAAAGGTTCTTGAGTCATTAAAACCGCGGCTAAAATTTCTTTTAAATAGTAAATTAGAACCCAATCGAGAGACTGCGCCGAAGAATCTTTCTTTAGGAGATCAAAAAGGATTAAATGCGATATTTCGTGAATAGACCAAAAAACAACATCTTTGCTGTTAGGATCGCCATAAATTTCTCCTAAAATAGAGTAATAAAAGACATTGTCCTCAAAAGGACTATTAGGCAGAATAGTGGGAATAACCGTATAGTCAGGTTGATTTTCTGGCCATTGATAATCCATTAAACAAGCCAGTTCTTTAAGTGCAGCCGCCGATTTTTCTGCTAATAATTTTTGAGATTTTTCTTCAATATCTTGAATTTTTCGCTGATGTTTGTTTCTAAAATCAACGATAAAATCTCGAATAATTTTTTCTTCTAATGCTTTATCCTGAATAATTGCATTATTCAGACGATTTTTTAAGTCTGGCAGAGTTTCAAAAACCAAATTTTTCAACCATGGCAGATTAGAATTATGCAATGCTCTTAAAAATTGATGGGCTTCTTTTTCCAAATCATATTCAATTTTAATCTCTGGTATTTTCATTTTGATTAATTTTAATACTTTTTATAAAAAATTACAGAAGCCCATCGAGCCTCTGTAAAAATTTTTAAGATTTATTTTCGCAATTACAATCACATTCACAATAGCACTGAGAAGAGGAGGCGGAAAATTGCCAAAGGCAATTTTCCGCCTCCCTAATTTACCCCCGATTCAATTAGAAATTAACAATCAATCATTCGGCATTTTGGATTTTGTGCTTGGTGCTTTGGATTTATTATTTTCTTTTCCCTTCTTTGATGGCTTCTATTAAAAGCAGTAAACTAATAACGCCGCTCAGGCCCGATATCAATTGTAAATGGCTGCGTATTCCCAGCCAAGCCGCTGCAGCCGGCCAATAAATAATTGCCCAGATCAAAAGACAATATTCTAATAAATACTGAGCCAAAAGCAGAGACACATAAGCTGCGATTGTCTTCAAGATTCGATAAGTTTGTGGATCTAATTTTTTCTCAAAGTAATCTAATTTCATAATAATTTATAGCCGAACTACCCCTTTGATAAGATTTTGCCTTAAAACTTCTTCTAATTTCTCTCGGCTAAAATATCTCACAAAAATTTCGTTCCACAGCGCCTCTTGATGATGATATAAATATTTTATCCGCTCTTTTTCTTTCACCAAAGACATCACATTATCAATCATATTGAAACTCACCAGATCTTCTCCTCCATTCTCATCTAGGAAATAGTCACCCACCCAGTCCAAATTCTCCCAATAAGTAAAATCATCATCTATACCTCCAAGCAAATTCCCAAACTTCACAATATCATTGCCCGCCTTATACCAATGTACGGCTTCGGGATTAAGATGCGGAATAAATAAGCGCGGGTCATTTTCGTTCTCTTTGGCCAAATACTGCTGAATAATCAACCATTCGCAAACATTGGAATCATTACTTAATTTCCCGCCCAAATCTCCTTTTAACAAAGTAATTAGTTTGTGAGCAAAGTCATTATCTGTACTATATTGTTTAAAAATATCTGAATAGAATTTCACTTCATAATAATAATGAAGAATAAGCGAAAACATCCGCAAAATTTCACCCGGAATATTCAAAGCAACCGGAATCACAAAGATCACGCCAAATTCTTTTAAATGGCTGATGTTATGATATTTTTTCGCCACAAATTTTTCCGCCGCCGAACGCCATTTTTCTGATAGCGCCTTTAATTTAATTTCCCGCTCTTCAAAATCTTCAGCCTTCAACGTTTCATATTGCTTAAAAAACACATCGTTCAACCAATCCCCATCTTCAACAAAACGCAAAGCCGCAAAGACTTCTTCAAGATCTTCTTTTTGAAGCATTTCCGCCACGGAATGATAACCTAAATAATTCAGGATTTTTTGGGGTGGCTCTTTTTTTAATAATTCTTCTGCTCTTTCTTTTTTCAGGAAAAAACCAATAAGCGGGGGCTGATTATTCTTAATAAAATCAAGTACGCGCTGGCAATCTTCAATTTTGGCTGCCGAAACATTGCCCAATCTCTGGGTAAAAATTTTATCGGCTTGACCAATTTTTTTCAAAATCGCATGAGAAATTTCTTCAGCCGTTTGATTTTTAATTCCCAACTTTTCTATTCGATCTGCAATAATTTCACTGTTTTCCTGAATGAGCGCCTCAAATACGCCTTTCTTCCCCGAAATAGCTTCCATTTTTCTCTCTAATTCAAAAATTGTTTGTGCCGGACAACGTAAAATTCTTGCTGTCCTTTCCTCTGCTGAAATTTGCATATCCCAATAAATTTAAATTTATTTCGGAATTACTTCTTTCCACTGCGGCGCAATATTTCTAACATCAATCACTTTAGAAGTTGAACTGCTGTTACCCAAATTATCAGTAACCGTTAAAGTAACTGATTTAGGACCAGAACTATTAAAAGTCACCTCTGGATTAGGACTGGTTGAAGTCGCTGGTGAACCATCCTCAAAACTCCATAGCCAGGATGCAATGCTTCTGCCTGATGGTGCTAAGGAACGATCATAAAAATTCACAGTCTTTCCTACAGTCGGAATTTGAGGATTCCAAACAAATTTCGGTGTTAATTCGTTCACATTTTTCACCTGCGCCGTTATTTGGGTTTCGTTTGTATTATTCTTACTATCTGTTACTCTAAGCGTTACGGTATATGATCCGATATCGTCGCCGATCGTAACTGGCTGACAGGTTCTTTTGGATATCGGTTCTTCGCCTTGTTTTTGAATTGTCCACGTACAGCTGGTAATATCCTTATCCGGATCAGTCGAAGCATTATACAAACTAATGGTTGGCGTATCAGGATCGCCATCAATCGTTCCAATACAACGAACAGGATCATCAGCCGCGCAACCAATCTTAGCTGTTGGCGGATTGTTACCTATTTCTGGCGATGGCAAAGGCACGGGTGGTGTTGCTCCCGGCTCTGTAAATTGCAAAGTAAATTGCAACGGTTGTTTAGGATAACAGACTTGCCCATTGCCTTCTAAAACGCCACTAAAGACCAGATTTTCTGGTGCGCCACTAATATAGGAAATATAGTAGACGCCGGGCGGAATTTGAGTAAAGCTATAAGGCAAAGAATTGCCAGTTAGAATTGTTGGCCCAATCAGCACATAAGAGGCTTTTCTATCCCAACTAGCCGCTGACGCCGGCACTTGATAATTAACATTAATAGAGCAAAGATTCTGAACTTCAAAATCCAAATAGAAAGTAAGAGTTTTTTGTGACTCTACAACTCCGGCCTGCGAAGGAGTAATACAAACTGCTTCACTTGGACCGCCACTAACATAAGTCAGCACATATTGTCCGGGCTGAACAGTAAACGATTGAGGCGCTTCGCCTGTAAATGATTGGGGACCATTTATCGCATATTTCACTGGTCCTGTATATTCAGTTGTGCTTGTTCCATTGATCAGTCGCGCCTTCACTTCAATTACTCCTTGTTCTGACGGCGGTATTGTAATTACGTTTACTGTCGCCGAGTCAGAAACCGCCTTTCCGTTTTTCAATGTACAATCGAGTTTAAAAGTTGTTGGCTCAGTTACACCATAAATTATCTTATCTCCTGTCGTTTTAACTGTCCCCGTCCACGCTGCACTTTCAGGCGTTGCCGAAGCCGTACAAGAATCAACATTTTCTTCTGAGGTCCACTTCAAAGCAACATCTGTTCCTCGAGTAATGGTGATAGGACCATCCGTATAATCCTTTCCCGGTACATTTTCTTTTACCTTCAAATCAACCCTACCTTCATCTTCATCAATCACATGGACTATTATTTCATCAGAAACCAGATCTTTCATTCCTTCTCCAGTCACTCCTCTTACTATTAAATAGAATATCGTGTCTTCTTCTGGCTGTGCCACTACTGATCCTGCTGTTCCTAATTCACCCACAAAATATCTATCATCGGTTGTTGTTGAAGAATCTCCTCCATCATATTTAACAATTTCTATATGATGATTAGGGTCCATCACTGGCACGGGTCCGGCGTAAAGGTAAATCAAAGGTTGGTTATCCTTGTTATAAGCTGGATTAATTACCGACCAGCTGATAGTCACCTTATCTCCTTTATGAATCTGCGTTTTATCAACTCCGAAGTATTTCAAAAGTGTTCGTTCTGCCCAGAATCGAACTTGCCCACTCCATTTCGAAGCGCTTCCTGCCAATACAGTTTTTAAAGTCACGCCTGCTGAAGGCAAGCTATAATTTTCCGGAACGCCACTTAATTGAGAATAAACGCTATTTTCTGCGCCGGCAATATTACAATTCGCATCCGGTGCAGGCGAAATGGTCGGACAGATGCAAAAACCCTCCGCGTGAGAAGGACTATAGCTAATCCAATCGCAATTGTCAGCCTCGCAGCTTTCTTGATCTGGATAAGCCTTAATCGCTTGGGCTTTTGGACTGAATAAATGAGCCACATTACTCTTTTCTAATGTATTTTTAAATAAACGGAGAGGACTACACTCAGTATTCATTATATCCCAAATACTTTGACATCCTCCCTCATCCATAGGCTCTTCAAGCATACCTCCTTTGCCACCTCCCCCTTCAACGGTTGTATAAGTGCTTTTGAAAATTAATGTCGGAATATAAACTTGATTTTTGTTTACCAAATGCTTGCAAACACCACAATCGCCACTATAAGGCTGATCAGCAGTCAGAGTATAAGTTTCTGCATCTCTAATAAACCACGGCGTTTTGAAACCACAATCCGCCGGAATAACATAACAGATTCCCGGACATTCGCACTTTCCTGTAAATTCGTAAGGAGGATAATTGGACTGGGCATGAAGAATCCAATCACAACCATTGGCAACACAGGAATCTTGATCAGGATAAGATCTTTTTGCTAAAGTTTTTTCGCCGAATAAATGTGAAATCACGTTATTCTTAAAAAATGATACGGCTGATTGCCACAATCGTCCCCATCCTGAAGTGACACTCGCATTCGAATCATCTCTTTTTGTTGAATCATATCTTTTTGTTAAAGGTGGATTAGCTGGTGGACAAATTGTTTCATGCGGTGTTTGCGGATTGGTACATAAATATTCCTTCGGTCCGGTTTCGGTAAATGTCACCACTTGCGATGGCGCCAAAATCCCTGTTCTATTCCTTTGAACGCTGTAATTATTATTCCAATAATATTGCGACTGGTCGGAGTTGGCTACAGCGACAATCGGACGCGCCTGCTGCCTTTCTGGTTTTGATGCTACTTTCGGAATTTTATCGCTACTCATCATCCGGGTATAACAAAAATTGTCCCGCCATTCGCAAACTTCATTAATGGGCATTTCTATATTAGTAAGAATAGCACTACTATTACATTCGCTTTGGTTGCAACCGCCGCAATAAGAATCTCGGCACCACTTTGACAAATTAGAACTCGACGTCGGAGTCGGAGTTGGGAAAGGCGTTATTGTTTCAGGCGGTAAAGTAAAAGTTGGTGCTGGCGTCCTGGTTCCGCTTGGCGTTGCAGTTGGCGTTCGCGTTGGCGAAACGTTTGGACAAATACAACGATTATTAACATCATCCCAGTCACAGCCATTGACTAAACAGGCCTCCTCATCACCATAACTTTCAATGGCTAAGGTACTCCGACTTAAAAAAGATAATAAAGCAAAAATAGCGACAAAAGATAAAATAGAGATAAAAATAAAAGATTTTGTTTTAGGCATAAAACAAGAACTAAACCGACTTCAAGGTTATTATACAAAAAAATAACCAATCAAGCAACTTATCCACAAATAAAAAAGGACCGCTAAAAAGCAGTCCTTTATTTTATTTCAATTTTTTAAAATCTGAACCCTGCAGAAACTTTTAACAATTTCACTTTGTTCAAATGGATGAAATCATCTTTCACTGGAGTCCCGTAATTTCCATGACGAAAATCTTCGTATGCCGGATCAACTTCACAAAATCTCATCTGATTAGAATTATTGTACAGTAACAGACCTTTATAAATTCCCTGACCATCTGCAGTGACAACAGAAAAATCCTTCCCTGTGCCCAACTGAAGCTCACCACTAACATAGAAATTCTTCCCTATTCCAAAATCAAGTCCAACAAGTGGAGCAATAGCAAATTGAGTTGTATTCTGAACAACTTGCCAAACCGTTTTATCAAAATAGTTTGGTTTACCTAACTCATCTCCAATCAGTTTAAAAACAAAATCATATGGATACAAGTAATCGAGTGCCCAATCAGAAGTAGCTTTCGCATTAGTCCACATCAACGCTACACCAACCTTTGGAAGTATTGTAAAACCTTTGAAAATTGGAATTTCAAACTTGAGGCCTGGAGTAATACCAAAATTCCAGATTTTCATTTGCATATTCACAGTTGGATGTTCCATAATAGTATCGAGGTACCACTCTGTAAATCCGTAATGCCCATCAGGCTGCATCAATTCATAATATGGTCCCCATACGCCCTTTACATAAAGAATGTAACCCTCTTCTTGAACGGTAAGTTTATTCTGGCAAGCAAAAACATCAAAAGAAATAAACATATGTTTAGCCAACTTCAAATCAATTCCCAGTTGAATAGGCGGGATACAACCTTTATACTGAGATTGAGAATAACCATTATATGCAACTCTATCACCAACTTTCAAGAAGAAATCCGGTATTTCTCCAACCAAATTAAACCAGTAATAATCGTTAGGGGCTGGAGCCTTTTGGGGCATATCCTGATAAAGTCTTTTTACTAACCATGGTTCCATTGTCGGATCCAACGGATAAGAATATCCCGTTTGACCGAAATAGAATGTCGTATACCCAAGATTCCAACTCGGCCTGATGGAATTGGTCCCGATCGGAAGACCATAGCCCACAGAAAATCTGACATAAACTTTCTTTTCTTTTGGATTATCGCCAGCCCAAGCCAGCGAAAATCCCAACAAAATTACAATCAAAAACAGAAAAAATCTTTTCTTTTTCATGACACACCTCCTCTGCCGTCTCGTTTGGATTTGTTTCGCCTTTCGGCAAAACCCGAGACGCGCAGATCTTTATTTTATTATCAAAGATCTACTCCTATTATACTCCCTCTTTTCTCCTTTGTCAAGCGCTTCCAAAAAGAGACGCGAAGCAGCCTGTTCCTCGCTTTTGCGAGGAACGGCCTGCTAAAAACACCTTTAATCAAGCAAGCAACTTATCCGCAAACAACACCATTCGTTATTCTAAGCAATTTTGCCGCTGTCATTCTGAGCATTCTTTCCATTGTCATTCTGAGCAATTTTTTCTTGTCATTCTGAGCGTTAGCGAAGAATCCCTCGATTACTGGGCACGGGATCCTTCACTTCGTTCAGGATGACAAGCGGATAGTTTTAAGGTTTTGAGTTGTGGCTTTGAGTTTTGACTTTTGAGTTTTGAGTTATTATTTATCTTTTTGATCTTTGATCTTTGATTTTTGATTTTCTTTCTGTAATTAATTTTTGATTTTTGATTTTTGATCTTTGATTTTTTTATTGTCATTCTGAGCTTTGCGAAGAATCTCTCACTTACTTGGCACGGGATCCTTCACTTCGTTCAGGATGACAAGAAAGAGAGTTAGCAAGGGATCCTTCGGGCTTTGCTCTCAGGATGACATCAGAACTCAAAGGTCAAAATTTAGAAGGCTAAGGAAAATTTTCAACAAAAATTTTCCTAAGCTACAATCATTTTGATATTTGAATTTTTTATTAAAAATATTAAAAAGACTGCCTTCCATTACTGAAAGACAGTCCTTATTTTTATTACTTCGTTCTGCTTAAAGCAAGGCGTTCGGATAGGTCATTTACTTTTTAGGTTAGCTCTCTCAAAATAATCGAGCCACCATAATAAATTTTCTTTGGAATTGGCTTCATGAATTAAAATTGGCAGATGAGCAGAACGCTCACTATTTTCCCGAATATCTTTTACAACATTTTCTATGTCCGAAAGGGAAAAGTTTAAACCAACGAGATTCAGCAAACTAGCAATTTGATCATCTCTCAAATTCAAAATCCTTCTCATTAAATCCTTTTCTTCCTCAGTGGTCCACTCCAATTCATAAGATTTTTGGGAGGAATTTTGTTGCATATTTATACAGTACCAAAAATAAAAAATAAGGCAAATTAAAAATCTTTTAAAAATTAAACTGGAAGCCGATTATTTTTTGGGAGGGACGACGTCACGAACAAAGGGTTTGTCTTTATCATAACTTATTTTAATGTCTTTACTGTGCGGCCCATCTCTTTTTCCACTTTCGTCAGTGTGATAAACATCAATATGCCTGCCAATTCTTTCATCTTTTCCCTCATGAGGATTGCTAGATTTCCAAGAACCCATCCTTTTCACCTCCTTTCCCTTGCTAGATTTGTCTGGCAAAGCCAGACACCAAGGCGCAGATCTTTATTTAATTATTAAAGATCTACTTAGATTATGCTCCCTCTTTTCTCCTTTGTCAAGCGCTTCCGAAAAGAGACGCGAAGCAGGCCGTTCCTCGCAAAAGCGAGGAACGGCCTGCTAAACGCACCTTCAATCAAGCAGGCAACTTATCCACATAAATATAAAAACTCGGAAAGTTTAATTAAAGATTTACGATTTTTAAACAATAGCCCTTTCCTTTTAAAAAGAGCGCGTTATAATAATTAAGTACGCTAATCCCTAGTCATTGGATCGGGAACAAACAACAAGAAAATACAAAAATTAATATATGAAAACGCCCTGGCTAACTCACCAATATAAAAAATTACCATCCATTAAAAAATTTGTTCTTTGGGTTAAAGGACGGAAATTTCATATTTTGATTAATCCTTCTATCGGATCTTGGATGGCTCTAAGCGATAAAGAATTTGCAAAATATGAGGAAGGGAAACTTGACAGTTTAATGTGTGAAAACCTATATTTGCGCCAATTAAACCAAACGGAGGAAGGAAAAGTAGTTTCTTTTTCATTTCCCAAACCGGCTAATTATCCTTCAGTGGTGGTAATCAATGTTACTTTAAGATGTAATCTATTTTGTAAATATTGTTTTGCTGAATGCGGGCAAGGAGATAAAACCAATGATATGGGAAAGAAAGTGATAAAGGAAATTGTGGATCAAATGCTACAAATGCCAGAGACTAAAAAAATTACTTTTGAATTTCAAGGAGGTGAACCCTTATTAAATCCTGAAGCTATTGAATTTTGCGCCCAATATGCTAGCAAACAAGCGCCAAAATATGGCAAAATAGTATCTTTTAGGGTAGAAAGCAATGGAATTTTAATCAATCAACGAATAATTAGATTATTAAAAAGATATAATATCAAGATTGGTATTAGTCTAGATGGCCCAGAAAAATTAACGAATGGTGCTAGGGTATATCCTAATGGTAAAGGGGCCTTTCAAGACATTTGGAGAGGGATTCAATTGCTACGCAAAAATGGCGTACCTATTGATGGTTCTGTTTGTACTATTGGAAAACACAATGTTAAACATCCAAAAGAAATAGTGGATTTTTTCCGAAAAGCTCATATTGGATTTAAACCTCGCCCCGTTAATATCTTGGGCAGAGAATTAAAAAATAATATGGCGCCGAATGACAATGACTGGTATAGGTGTTTTGTAAAAATGTATCATCGAAGTAAAAAAACAGGAGCGGTTAATTTCTCTATTCATATCTTTGAAGAAAATGTCTATACGCCAATCCGTGATTACATCTGCCTTCGCTATCCCTGCGGCGCCGCCAGAGAAATTATTTCGGTTAATCCCAATGGGGACGTCTTTCCTTGTGATGGTTTCAAGGGAGTGCAAGAATTAAAAATGGGAAATATTTTAGAGGAACCGATAGTTAAAATGTTACAAAAACCTTGGGTACAAAAATTAAGAAATAGAACTGCCGCAGATATTCCCAAATGCCGTGAGTGTCTTTTTCGAGGAATGTGTTGTTCCTGTATTTATTCCTGTTATGGAGCTTTTGGCAATATTTATCGAGAAGACCCTTCTCATAATGACAGGTATAAGATATTTATTTTTCTTATAAAGGAATGGCTGAAAAAAAATCTAAAAAATGGGAAAGACGAGAAATTAAAAAATACCAATAAAAAACGAGGGGTTTCTACCAACTACGGTCGAGTATAAAAATCTCCTCTGAAATGGAGTTAAAAATCAAAACTCTCCCTGTTACTGCAAATGAAAATTGTGGACTCAAGTGTTTAAAATTAATTTTTGGTTACTACAAATCTAATTTCGATAATTATGACCTATCATCCAAATTTCGACGTTTATCTTCTCCTGTCTGGATAACTGATTTAGGAAGCATTGCCCTTTGTTTTGGTTTTAAAGTATCAATCTATAGCTATAGTAATAGGATTTTTAAGCCACATTGGTTATTAATTGAGGAATCACATTTTAAAAAAATATTGGCTCAACAAAAAACATCTAATACTCTTTTAATTCAGGCGAGGCGTTCGGTTTTAAATTTTATTGAAGCGGGTGGCAAATTTTATCGAGAAATTACTACCCCTGCTTCATTTAAGCATTATCTTAGAAAACGATGCCCTTTGATTCTAGCGGTTTCCTCTAGTATTATAAACCAAAAACCAATGGAAGGTGGCCATTTTATTATCGTAAACGGTTATAAGGGCGAAAATTTTATAATTTTAAACCCTCAACGCCGAATGTTCAAAAAAGAGATTATCCATCAAAACCGTCTCTTTTTTGCTTTATATCAGTGGGGCGGTTGGGTTATGGTCTTAGAAAAGGGCAAAAAGTTTTTATCTTAGTTCTAAATTAAAACGCCCCAATCGATATTTTTATTTTTCAATATCAATCTTTATCCGATATACTTTTTTATTAACGGCGGCAATTGAGA
Source organism: Minisyncoccota bacterium (assembly GCA_028696375.1). Taxonomy (GTDB): domain Bacteria; phylum Patescibacteriota; class Minisyncoccia; order UBA6257; family JAAZHW01; genus JAQVHD01. The sequence continues at coordinate 8,290 of JAQVHD010000007.1, read as the reverse complement.
ATCGCTTATTGACAATTCATCAACATAGTTCGAAATTAAAACGGTTTTCATCCCTAAAATTTTAGCTGGCATCAAATCAGCGCAAACATCATCTCCAATCATTAAACATTCCTCTGGTTTTAAAGAGTATTTTTTAAGAATATATTTTAAAATATTAATGCTCGGCTTATTCTCTTCTTTAAATAATCTTGTAGAAATTATTTCGGTAAAATCAGATTCGGCTAAATTGGATTGCTGAAGTAAATCAATAATATCACCCTTTGAGTTGCCCTGAGAAATAATAAACTTGAGTAAATAAGAGGGCAACCCTTTAATTAACTTCGCCATTTTTGGTTTAATAATTAAGTGCCGTTTTCTAATTGCGTTGTAGTCGCGGGTAAAAATGTCGATGTCTATCTCTATAGCTTCGGAATTAGCCCATTTCTTAACACAATGCTTAATAATATCTTCCATCGTCCACTCAGGATAAGATAAATCTGCTAGCCTGTCAGCTTGCCAAAAGAATACCATTAATTCCTCGGCAAATTTTTGAAGTTTGCTTTGGGTAATGGCAGGAAAATGTTTTTTCAAAACTGCCTCAAAAGCTCTGATGATGGCCTCATTGGTATTATCTAAAGTATCATTGAGATCGAAAATTAAAGATTTTATCATTGGTTGTATTATCAATTAATTTATAATATAATATTTGTAGATTTTTGAAAAATTATATAACTTTAAAAGGAGGCTACCATGAATATCTGCTATGTTGGAAAGAGAAACACTGGTAAAACTACCCTATTGAAAAAATTTTTTCTTGCTGTAATTAGAGGAGGAAATAGGCCGATTATTGTCTTGGATAGCGCCGTTGAAGAGGGGAGTAAATCTTTGATAAACCAGCTATGCGCAGAGGGATATACTGGTCATTATTTCATTTTTAAAAACTACAGTGATATTGATACTTTAAAA
>JAQVHD010000007.1:0-7245 GCA_028696375.1 Minisyncoccota bacterium | reverse complement strand
GCCGATTATTGTCTTGGATAGCGCCGTTGAAGAGGGGAGTAAATCTTTGATAAACCAGCTATGCGCAGAGGGATATACTGGTCATTATTTCATTTTTAAAAACTACAGTGATATTGATACTTTAAAAAAATTTTTTTTAAGAGAGTTGGCCGATGGACTGCCTTTTTATTTCGATTTTTCTTATTGTTTGGAAAGAGGAAACGAGAAGGAGGGGTCAATAAAAGATAAATGGCGGAACCTATATAAAAATCTAGTATCTGACACTTTGAATTTTATTTTATCTTATAAATGGTCACCACACAAAAGACCCTATCTAATTTTAGATGAAATTGAACTAAATAGCAAAGCTAGTCAAATAATAATTGATCATCTATCGGAAATAAACTTAGTAATGGCTATTCACAATAAATCTTATGTTGCTTCCGAAGAATTACTTGGCAGCATAAAAATCATTTATTTGCTCAATCAATATCATTAACCGGGGAATTAAAAATCCTCGGTTATTTATTTTATAAGTTTCTCGCATGCAACTATTTTGTATCTTTTAATCTTTATGAGTGTGGGTGCCGCATCCATCGTATCCCAAACCAATAGTGCCCTCGTATTCTAATTTTATATCTGGAGCATCGCTATCACAATCGATCACTGTTTTAATACCTTTTACTTTTTCATTATCAATCTCTTCCACTCTCGTTTTTTTATTTTTACGATTTGAGTATCTATTTTTCATATTTAAAATTTTAAAAAGTTGGAGCTGCTATATTATACCGCAAACAGCATCAAGGCATCGACCATTGCCTTATTAATTCGAATTCTTTGATTTAATTAAAACATACTCCCTCTTTTCTCCTTTGTCAAGCGCTTCCAAAAGGAAGCGCAAAGCAGGCCGTTCCTCGCAAAAGCGAGGAACGGCCTGCTAAAAACCGCTAATTAAATTTTCATTATTTTTTATTGTCGTCTTGTTCTTGTTTTGTTATAATAATTTTATAAACATTTTTATGAAACTGAAATTCAAAATATCCAAATTAGCAAATTACCATTTTTTTATTGATAATTTATCGGAGCGCAAACCCTACATGCGCCATCAATACAATTATGCCTGGCTAAAAGAAGTTGGTCCCCTCACCCCTCAAGAAATCAAAGCACTAAAAGAATGGTCTACTCTTTGCAATCAAATAGAACAACAAAAAAAATTAAAAGAATTCATTCAGTACTTCTATAAATACAATACCCTTAGCTTAGCGCTAAATCGAATAATCAAAGATTTTGATAAAAAGACTGCAAAAATTACTAAAGGCGCTTTTCAGGTTTTCAATAAAAAATTTGAAATTATTTGGTCAAATTCTAATATAATCCTTCGCAAAAACAAAGCTTTCTTAGAGAGAGATTTTAAAAATGTCAGAGCTAATTTAAATTACGATCTTGTTGTTTTAAAAAATCTCTATCAAGTAAAAACGATTCCTTCTTCTATTAATGTCTTTTTAATACTTGCTCCATTAATCTACGGACAAGGAGGCCGCTCAATTAATGCTACAACCATAGCGGTAGAGTTTAATCTGTTAAGTCCAAACAACAACGAACAACTTGAAAAAGCGTGGCATTTAGTCCTCCATGAATTAACCCATTCTCTATTTGAATCACAGCAATACAAAGCTAAAATTAAAAATTATATCAAAAGTAAAAAAGATCTGAATTTCCCTATTGCTAAAAAACTAAATTTAAGCGAAGTAATGCGTGAATGTATTATGCAATCATTTCTTATATTTCTTAATCCAAACGGGTTAAGAAATAAAGGCGATATTTATAAGGTGATTAATAAAAAGTATTTTCAAGAGAAAATCCAAGATAAAAATGCATTGAAAAAAGTCCTTTTTAAAATCGATTTCATTAAAAATTTTACGGCGTGGAAATTAAAAAAGACATCTCAAACTTATATCTCCCAACAAAAAAGTATTGATGCATATTTTATAAAAAGAACTTTTGATATTTTAAGGTACTATCCAAATAACCTTTTACACCTCTAAAAATAAAAAGGGGTATAAAAAATTATGACCTCCCAAAAATACAAAATCGGATTCTTTTTGAAATAACTACTGATAAAAAAGCAAATAAAATAGTCTTCAAAACAATAATCTTTTATTTATATGTTAAATAGAAAAGCCAAACCTCAATCAAAAAATCAAAAGTTACAGTGCGTTCTATTAGAACAAAATGCTGACTTTTATAAAAAAATCCAAGATCTTTTACATAATTTAGAAAAAGCACCTAAGGGTACTGAGAGTCTTTTTTATAATAAAATAGCCTATCTTTTATCAGAATCTGACAGTTATTGTTCCCAAATGGTTACAAATTATAAAGAAGCCGTTAAATACTACAAGATGGCAATAAAAACAGCTGGCAATCGCCCCTGTGGATTGTATTGGTCTAATTTATCATTAGCCTATGCTAAGTTAAAAGATTGGGATAATGCAATTTTCGCTATCAAGAAAGCTATTCCTCTGCTAAAAAAAGAGGAAAAAGAAGGAATAAAGCATGGCAATCAAATTAAAATTCTCCAACTGGAAAAGATGCTTTATCAAGAATATCGAAAGAGGACTCTCATAAGAAAGTCCCCTGAAAATTTTAGCGCTTCATAATTCATAATAACCGCTAATCATCGTATTCATCTTCTCTGCCGGCACAGCCAGTGGATTTGCTCATATAAGCATCCATCGGCTCTTCAGGAATAAATTCGCGTAGTTGGAACATCAACGGTTCATCAAAAGAATGTGATTCTTTTTCATCTCCTGCCTCGCTCATCTTCTTTGCCGTGCTGTCTGGCTTTGCCAGACAGCACGGCAAAGTAATCTTAACAAAGAGCGGAATGAACTAAGCATGCCCGCATTTTTAAATTTTTGGCTTCCGAGCAATAATGGTGCATCTTGCTGACTTCAGATTAATTGGTTTAAAACTAAAACCATCATACACTTTTTTCACTGTTAAATTAGCATTTTTACAAAGGTGATTTAATTCGCCAATAGAAAAAAGTCGAATGGAGTATCGGACTTTTTTCGGTTTTTTAGAATGCCGGAAATCTACTTCTTCTACCCGCCACCGCGATTTCAAAAAATCAAAAGAGTTTCTAATGAACAAGTAATGGTTTTTATTAAATTGAACTTTTACCTCTGGTTTGAAATGATAAAAAAATGATTCTAAATACATCACATCTAAAATAAGCTGTCCTTGAAATTTTAAAACGCGTCTTACTTCATTAATTACTTTTTGATGATCTTCTTCTTTTTCAAAATAACCAAATGAATTGGAGAGTATTAAAACAGCATCAAACGTATTGTTTTTAAAAGGCAATCTTCTCATATCACCTTTTACCCAATCAATGGAGATGCCTCGTCTTTTGCTTTCTTTTTTGCCAACATTTAAGTAGAAGGGATTGAGATCAAGCGCGGTTACCTCATAGCCCCGCGCCCCCAGCTCAATAGCATGGCGACCCCACCCGCACGCTAAATCTAAGATTTTCGTTTTGGGCTTTAAAAATTTTTCGATAAAATCTACCTCTTGAAGAGTGTTTTCCTTCGGAACGTTTTTATTAAAATTAGATAGATACTCTTTATTAAAAATTTTACCACCCGGTTTGTACCACATCGCTATTATTATAGTATATTTGATTGTTTTACCCAACGCTCCATTTCCAAATTATAGAACTTTTCTTATCTGCGCTATAATAAAGATATGCATTTAAATTTTCAAATTTCTCCATTATCTAATTTGCTATTTTTTATTAAAAAATCGGATCATCCCTCAGTAGAAAAAATCAATTTAGAAAAATATCTCACTAATGACTCTATAGAATTATCTTTTTGCGGAAACCGAGAACATATTATCTGGAAACAAGTGAAGAACTCAGCTGGGCCAGAAGGGCTAAAACAATTTAAAAAAGCCGTTCGTTTAATTCAGCCAACTTTTATTTCCTACTGGAATCGAGCTTCACAAAACTTATCTTTGTGGAAACAATATTTTCAAAGCAACCAATTATTATTCCAACAAATAATCTCAGATATTCAAAAATTAAGCGGCGTCGAAATGTTTGATATTTCTCAAATTCCCATATATTTAATTGCCTATCCCGCCAAAAGCAATGAACTTAATGCCTGGTTTTCTTGGACGCCAAAAGAAAATTTTATTGTGTTGGAAATTCCCGATGACGCTAAAATTCCCAAAAATTTATTTCCCTTGGGAATTCTAGCGCACGAATTTTTTCATTTGATTCTAAGAAAAAATCGGCGCCTTTTTCAAATGATTAATGCAATCGCCAAACAAAATGAAAAATTGATCTCAAAAGCGTCCAAAGAAACACCTCCGAGAATATTCCTTGAAGAATTATTAGTAAGCTCATTTATTCCTGAAGGTTATTTAAGAGAAAAATATCTTAATTTAAAAGTTTTACACCCTCAAAAGAAACCAAAAGATTTGCTATCCTGGCGTCAATTTGTAGCCATAAAATTATATGATATCGCAAAGAATTATGTGGAGAATCAGCGCCTCCTCAACTACAATTATTTAAAAAAATTAGTAGAAACCCTCCAATTTTGAGAACCTAAAAATCAATTTCTCACTCCCGCATTCTCCCCCACCACCTCAATACGCTTTAAAACCGGTGTATCAATCGGAAAATAACCAAAACCTTCAAATACTTCTTTAATGACGTTGAAAATTTTCTCCCTTTTTTAACCACCGAGAAAAGAAATTCCTCATTCCTGATGGTAATAAGAGATTATCCTTTTGCGATCTTTCACGTTGTTTCAATAGTTTAAATTGAAATAATTGAGATGTTGGCCGCCAACCAAATGCGCAGGTTAACAGACTTCATCAGTTAAGTTAATATATGCGTGCTAAATTAACATTTCCGAGATTTTTGTTTTAACTGGAAATTGGATATTTTTTATTTTAGCCTTTGAATTAGTCGCTTAGCACTTAAAGTAAGTTCTGCTAAATACTCATCAAAACTGGAAATAGGCATTAGTTTTCCGTCTTTTAACACATACAAGTGGGTTAGATTGAGTTTTTCAACAAAATATCGATCGTGCGAAACTAATATTATTGTTCCACTATAAGCCGAGAGGACTTCTTCTAAAGCTTCGGTCGCTTCAATGTCGAGATGATTAGTTGGCTCGTCTAAAACGAGAACATTAGCGGAAATCGCACAAAAGAAAGCTAGAATTAATCTTGCTCTGCCACCCGGGCTTAACTCACCAATTTTTTTGCCGGCTTCCTCAACAGAAAAATTAAACTTCGCCAACAACTGATAAATTTGTTCTTTCTTTAAATTTGTTCTCTCTTTCAAGAATTGAACGATAGTTTTATCAAAAGGGAGATTTTCATGCTCTTGCATTAAATTTCCCATTACCAAAGATTGACCAATCTTAATTTCTCCTTTTTGAATTTTCAGCTCGCCCGTAATTGCTTTTAAGAGTGTAGTTTTTCCGACGCCATTTGTTCCTAAAATTCCAACCCTTACTCCATAAGGTATTTCTAAATTGATTGGTCCAATCTGAAAATTATTACCATAGCCCACAACAACATCTTTAAGAATAATTGGGTGCTTTGCTTTGCTTTCTTGGGGTTTAAGGGGAATAATTAAAGGCGACCTTTCTTTCGGTAAATTAATTAAATCTATTTTTTCAATTCGTTTTTCCATTGCTTTGGCATTTTTAGCAGATTTGGCAGCTCGATCTCTTCTCATGCCCCGACAATATTTATCTTTATCAGAAACCTCTTGTTTTGCTCCTATGGCCGCCCAGGCCTTTCTAGAACGTATTGTTTTCTCTAAGTTCTCTATTTTTTCTTGCTGAAGACGATAAAGTTCTTTCAAGCGATTAATTTTTTTCATCTTGAATTCTAGGTAATCAGTGTAGCCGCCAACATGAACTGACAGCGTTCGTGTTTCCCAATCCAGCTCAAAAACACGAGAAACAACATTGTCCAAAAATCTTTTATCATGAGAAACGATTAAACAGGCAGCATTGGAATTGGAAAGAAAATTCTCCAACCAGATTAAAGCCGGCAAATCTAAATTATTAGTTGGCTCATCTAAAAGAAGGACGTCTACTCCTTTAAGAAGAATGGCACCGAGCGCTATCTTGCTTTTTTGACCACTACTTAAAAAACGCAGAGATTGATTTAAGGACAAATGCTCGAGACCGAAACCCGCAAGGATGATTTTAATCCGATAACTGAAAGCATCACCATTTAAATGGCGAAATCTTTCTTCGAGTTGACTATATTGCTCTGCTTTTTGAGAATCGTCCAGATTTTTTTCCAATTGCTGCATTTCTTTTTCGATTTCCTCAAGCCCTACCATTTTTCTAAAATAACTTTCGACAGTTTCAGATTCAGGCACTTTAATTTCTTGGGGAAGATAACCAATACAGGCATTTTTAGCGATTTGCACTTCCCCGCTATCTGGTTCTTCTAACCCAGCAATGATTTTTAAAAGTGTTGTCTTTCCTACGCCATTTGGACCAACCAACGCAACCTTTTCAGCAACGTTTAAAGAAAATGAGACATCAGAAAGCACGGTCAATGCCCCATAATTTTTTGTTATTCGTTTAACATTTATCATATTTACCTCCCTTCATTAAAACTAAACAAAAAAATATTTGCAATACATCTTTAATTTTTAAAGATCTGAATTCTTTGCAATTCTCATTGCTTTTTATAAATATTTATATGGGTAATATTATTATGTAATTTTATCTTAAAATTAGTTTTCTATTTTTGGGCTATTAGTCTAACCATGCCATGAATGTGTGGCAGAGGACTGCCGGGATGGCCTTTATCTTCAATAAGCTGTTCCCTATATTCAATAATATTAAAGTCGGAAAATAAATTTTTAAGTTCTTGGGGCTCAAAAAAACAACGTTCATTATTGCTCATTTTTTTATAAAGCGGGTCGCTTGTTGTAAAAGATGAAATAATAATGTAACCTTCATTTTTTATATTATTTTTAATATCGTTAATTATTTTTAACGCGTCCCTCTTGGGTAAAAATTGCAAAGAATTAAAAGCATTGATAATATCGTATTTATTTTTTGAAATAGAAAAATTTCTGATATCGCCACAGTATAAATTTATATTATTTGATGGTAATTTATTTATTTTTATCAACTCTTCTATTTTGCTAATATTTTCCTGCGATCTATCTATGGCATCTACTTTATATCCGTTCTGCAGCATAAATAAAGAATCCCT
>JAQVHD010000006.1 GCA_028696375.1 Minisyncoccota bacterium | reverse complement strand
CAATTACTGCTGCCAGTAATTTTTCAACTCCCTCTCCTGTTTTAGCTGAGACCTTATAAATTTCTTGCTGACTTACACCACATAAATCCATAAGCTGTTTTTCAACTTCTGCTATTTGAGCATTGGGTAAATCGATTTTATTAATAGCAGGAATAATAGCCAATCCCTGTTTTTTAGCTAGTTGATAGTTTCCTAGTGTCTGAGCTTGAATGCCCTGCGTAGCATCAACCAAAAGAATGGCGCCTTCCACAGCCGCCAAACTCCGAGAAACCTCATAACTAAAATCCACATGACCAGGTGTATCAATTAAATTCAAAATATAATCCAAATTCGACAACCCACCATATGAACTCTGAGACTCGGAACTATCAATCCGATTATTCCGCCTAGAATTTGGGGTTTCCATTGCAATTTCTGAATGATAAATTAGTCGAACGGGCTGCATTTTAATAGTAATTCCTCGCTCTCTTTCTAAATCCATCTGGTCCAAAAACTGCTCTTTCATTTTTCTTTTATCAATTGTGCCGGTCAGCTCTAAAAATCGATCAGCCAAGGTTGATTTTCCATGATCAATGTGAGCAATAATAGCAAAATTACGTATATTTTTCATGTTCTATAAATGTTTACTAACCCGCCAATTTCATTATAACTAAACTTCATCGGGTTTTTTAAATAATTTTTTGATAAAAGAATTCTCTCTAAAGAAGTTTAGGAAATCATCTCTCATTAATAAATAAAATATCCCGCCGTAAGCACCAATAAAAACAACTCCTCCAATAAATAATTGTAAAAATAAACTCCAAAATGAAGTAGTAGTAAATAATTGATAAGTAAATTTAAGATAGAGATAGCTGACGACACCTGCAATTGTTGCACAAAAAAGGTTGTTTAAAATAAAACGACCTAACTTTTTCCAATCCACAATATTCATTTCAATAATTTTGCGCCTGATTAACCAAATCCATAAGAGAATTAAATTAAAATAGCTACTGATTACAAAAGAACAGGCTAATCCCTTTATCCCCCATTGCGGAGCAAGAATTAAACTCAAAATAACATTTAAGACATTGGCACTTAAGCCTGCAAAAAATGGTCGATAGGCATCTTGTTTGGCAAAAAATACTCGAATGAGTAACGGCAACAGACCAGAAGCTACCATTCCTAAAGCAAAAATACCTAAAACTTCTAAGGCCTCATTTGCAGCTGAAATATTAAAGTTGCCATAGCGCAAAGTCAAATTAACCAGAGGGCTCCGAAAAACAAAATAAAAAACCGAAATGGGGATGAGAAAAAGTAAAATATTTTTAATAGTTTGGACCATCGTTTCATTAAATTTTTCCCTCTCATGAACCAATGAAGACAAAATAGGAAAAGCGGAGATAGCAAAAGATACGGCAAAAATATTTTGCGGTAAATATTGCAGATCATTAGCAAAATTAAAAATGGCCAGTGATCCTTCTTTCAAAGTAGAAGCGATAATGGTAATTACAAAAAAATTAATTTGGGTAGAAATTAAACTTAATGTGCGCGGTCCGGCAATACTAAAAAGCTGTTTTAAATTGGTGGAGTGGAAATCTGGTAAAAATTTAAAATGGAAGCCGACATTTTTTAAAGTCGGCAAAAGAATAGCCAGATGCAGAAGAGAACCAAAAACTACGCCATAAGCCAAACCAATTGGTCCCATAATTTGGGTAAAAAATACTATACCAATAATAATTCCCAGATTATAAAAAATAGGAGAAAGCGAGGTAATGAAAAAACGCCTAAAAGTTTGGAGAACACCACTTAAAATGCTGGAAATGCCCAAAAAAATAGGCTGAATCATCATAATTCTTAAAAAACTCACCACTTGAGCTTGATCAGCCTTATCGAAACCAGGAACAATTAAAGGCACAATCAGAGGCGCTAAAAAAATCATCAGAATAGCCAAAACCATCATCATAAAAATTAAAGTGCTTAAGATATTATTGGCCAATCGCCAAGATTCTTCTTTTGATTGTTTTAGTTTTTGAGCAAAAAAGGGTATAAAACCAGCAGACAGAGCTCCGCTGATAAAAATTACATAAAGCAGATCCGGAATGCGAAAGGAGGCCCAGTAAATATCTAAAATACGCGATGCTCCAAATTTTGAAGCCAAAAGTCCATTCCTTATAAGACCCAGCACTCCATTCAAAATATAAAAAATGGCGATAACAAAAGCGCCACCCGAGATACTTTTTGATTCAAAATTCATTATTTTCTTAAAAATACCTGCCATAATAATAAATAATGATCAGCTTAACTTTTTAATCTAAAAATTTAGACAGCCGGCTATTTTTTAAAAATTCGAGTTTTGATTTTTATTTTTTTGTTGTTAGTTGCCGACTACGGTTTTTCACTTTGAAATTGCTCTCCATTAATTCTTTTAAATTCTTAAATATCATTGCAACTAAAATGGGACCTGTACCGCCAGGTGTTGGCGTAATATAACTCGCCTTCTCTTTTGCAGATTCGAAATCAACATCCCCCCACACTTTACCATCTTTTTTTTCAAAACCAAAATCAATCACCACCGATTGATCCTTTAACCAGTTTTTATTAATTAAATTCGGCTGGCCGGCGCCGCTAATTACAATATCACAATTTTTGATTAATTGAGAGGGATTTTGAGTATAAATATCCGCACTAATGACTGTCTGCTTTTGCTGCGATAACCAAATGCTAACGGGTAATCCTACCAATCGACTTAAACCGACAATGCCGAAAATTTTATCCTGAAAAGTAATTCGATATTTCTCTAAAATATAACTTGCAGTGGCCACAGCGGGTGGTAAAACCATACTCCTTCCCAAAGCAAATTGCCCAAAATGTCTTTCATTTAAAACATCGACGTCTTTTTCTATCGGAATAACATTGGCTAAAGCATTAATATTAATTTTTTCTGGAAGAGGTAACTGAATAATCATTCCTTTAATAAAATCACGTCGTGCGATCTCGTTGACTTTTTCTCGCAATAATCGATTGGATATTTTATCGTCAAAATGAAAGTGAAGAAATTCAATTCCTAAAAAAGCAGCTGCTTTTTGCTTTTGTTTAATAAAAACTCCTTTTTCTGAATCGTCACCTACTGAAATAACCGCTAATGCTATTTTGTGTTTTTGAAAAAAAGGTTTTAAATTCTCAAGAATTTCTTGAGAAAGATTTTTCCCATTGATAATTTCCATTCTTTAAATTTATTTATATACCAAATAAACAGTATTGCCCCCTACAAGATAAAATTGATTTAAATCTATTTCCTGATCATTAAGAGGTTTTGTCCAATTAAATTTTGGGATTTGTAATTCCCAGTAATGATCACCGTTATTTACATACTGATCAATCTGCACCAGAAAAGCACCTCCATTAGATGTTTTTCCAAATTTCACATTAATGCTTCCCGTTTGGGCGGAAGCTAGTAGCGCATCATATAAAGTTAATCCTCCTACTGGCACATCTCCTTCAAATATTTTTCTTTGACCATTGCCATAATCAATAATAAGAGTGGCCCTTTGTAAACTTACGCGGGAAAGATACACTTGCTGCGTTAATTGATTATCTAAAACAAAAAGATAACTATTTAAAATGATTGTAGCCACAAAAACAATGGCCATAAAAACAATGGCTGTCCAATAAAGAGTATTAGAAATTGGAACGTCTTTCATATTAAATAATTAAATATTGAGAGATACGATTCGACGAGAAACGATCCCCAAAAAATCGCCACAAAAACTCCTAAGGCTAAAAATGGCCCAAATGGCACCCAGTCCTTTAAAGCCTTCTTTTTAGATGCTAATAATATTATACCAACAAAGGATCCAATAATAAAGGCTGCAATCAAAGCTAGAAGACCATTGGTTAAACCGAGCATTAATCCTATCAAAAGGCCTAATTTGACATCTCCTAGCCCCATTCCCCTTCCTTTTGTTAAAAGATAAATAATAAAAAGGAATCCTCCTACTGCGACCGCACCCAACAAATAAGAAATCAGCACATTAAATTGGCAGTTAAAATAATCCATGTAGCTACTTAAGAAATTCAAACCACAGGAAGGAAAATTAAACTTCTTCGTCTTACTCAAACCGTAAAAAATTACATCAGCTATAACCGCCACGCCCATTGCAGAATAAATATATTTATCAGGTAAAAGGTAATGCTTGATATCAATAATAGATAAAATAATTAAAATGGCACTATAAAATAAGAAGAGGAGGATAGCGAACCAAACCCAAAAAGGAATGCTACCGGTAGCAATGACCAAACGAATAGCATCAAGCCGCAGTAATCGATAAGTTACACCGGAAAAAATTAATGCTGTCAATAATTCTACAATCGGATATTGCCAAGAAATTTTTTTACCACAGTAGCGACATTTGCCTTTTAAAAAGATAAAACTAAAAAGAGGGATCAAATCATACCATTTTAATTGATGGCCACAAAAATTACAGCGGGATCGACCGCCAACTAATTGAGTAAATGGAATATTTTTATCGGGTTGGAAGCGAATGGTAATTACATTAATAAAACTACCCACCCCCAACCCGAGTAAAAAAACAATCGCGATAAGCAACGACTGTGACATATAAAAAATTTTGGTTTTACATTCCTACGCAATAAACCGGATCATCGCAATCTATGCCAGATATATTCAAACTACTAAGGTGGTTATTGTCAATATCACTATCTAAAAGCGAACTATTAGCATCTTCATCTTCAATTTTTACGCCAATCACATAGTGTTGACCGTCATCAGAAACGCCATAGCGATAAGTCGCCTCTGGATTACTAGAGCTATAATTAGGATCTTGAGGTATTTTAGTTATTCCTATCCCCGCGTTTACTAAAGCACTTTCCAAATCCTGCCAAGTGCTCACTGATGTTGGATATTTACCATTTTTCATATAGTATAACTCCAAACCATTCTGAATTTCTTTGGTATCAGCTACTCTTCGTGTATCTCGGCCTCTTGTTCTAAAGCTGGATAAACCAACCAAAATTAGAGAAGCCAAGAGACCAATCACGGCGACTACCACGAGCATTTCAATAAGAGTAAAACCTTTGTTCTTTTTGTTCATATAAATAAGTTTTTTCGACTATTTTTAATTTAAATCGACCTTTGTTTATTATATTTTACCTCATTAAAATACTTGTGCCAAGTTATAAATTGGCATTAATACTGCAGCCACAAAAAGACCAATAAACACACCTAAAGCTACGATAAGAACTGGCTGAATAATCTCGGCTAAGTTAGCCGCCACTTGATCAACTTCATTACTATAAAAATCTGCTACTTTTTGCATCAACTCATCCACTTGTCCGGAAATTTCTCCTACAGAAATCATTTGAATCACCATTGGAGGAAAATATTTTGGATATTGAATCAAACAGTCGGAAATATTACTACCACTTCTCACGGCATTAGCAGTTTTCTTTAAAATATCTTCATAAACGACATTGCCTGTGATTTTTCCAGCAATCTCTAAAGAACTTGCTATCGGCAATCCACCCTTCAACAAAGCGCTGCAAGAAGAAGTAAAACGACTGATAGCGACTTCTTTTTGAATAGGGCCAATAATAGGCAAAGAAATAATCAGTTGCTGCCAAAAAGCTTTACCTTCTGGTGTCCGAATATAGCGAATGAACAAAAAAATGACAATAGCTAAGAAAATAACAATGGCCACACCCCAATTCAAAAGAAAATCACCCACTCCCATCAATACGCGAGTAATAAAGGGCAGTTGACTACCTGATTCAGTAAAAATACCTTTGAGCTGTGGAATCACTACTGTTACAACCAATATCATAACTGCCAAAAAAACAACAATAATAAATGCCGGATAAATCATCGCATCTCTTAATTTTGATCTCAAATTATTATCTTTTTCCAAATAATCTGCCAAATAGTTAAGAGTCTCCTCCAAACGTCCGGATAACTCTGCCGAACGCACCATATTGATAAAAAAATCCGAAAATACCCGAGGATGTTTTGCTAGGGCCTGAGAAAAATACAATCCTCCTTCAACATCAGTGAAAACATCAAAGATCGCATCTTTAAGCATGGGGTCCGTCACTTGATTGTACAAACTCTTTAATGAATCAACTAGCTGAACTTTTGCGGAAAGCAACACACTGAGCTGACGAGTAAAAACCATCAGATCTTTAGTTTTAACACGTTGAAAAGATCGGAGAAGTTTATCTAAAAACCCTTCCTTTTCCAAAGATTCTAATGAAAGAACATAGATTTTGTTATCCTGCAAAATTTTAATAGCTAAATCTCGGCTACCTGCTTCTACAACGCCGCTTTGAATTTCTCCTAAATCATTTCTGCCTGTATAACGAAATTTTGCCATATTTTTAACTAATTAACGAGCCAAAAGATTAGCTAATTCGGCGGGATTTAATGAATACGATTCGGCTGTTTCTAAAGAAATTTCGCTTTGTTTTACAAGATTAGCTAAAGAACGGTTTAGGGAAATCATCCGTTCTTGAACACTAGTTTCAATTACTAGATCGATTTGGTAAATCTTATCTTCGCGAATTAAATTACGAATAGCGGAATTTGTCAGCATCACCTCGCAAGCTGGAATACGTCCTCCATTTAATCGTGGCACTAATCGCTGGGACACGATACCAACAAGAGTCGCTGCTAATTGAGTTCTAATTTGGGCCTGTTGAGAAGCTGGAAAACTATCTATGATACGATCAATAGTTTGAGAAGCAGAATTGGTATGTAATGTTGAAAAAACTAGATGTCCTGTTTCGGCCGCCGTAATAGCTGTTTGAATTGTTTCGGGGTCTCTCATTTCTCCGACCATAATCACATCGGGGTCTTGCCTTAAGATAGAGCGCAAACCTCGATGAAAACTCAACGTATCTGATAATACTTCTCTTTGATCAATAATTGAACGATCTTGGATAAATATATATTCTATTGGATCTTCGATAGCAATTATATGGGCTGTTCGTTCATGATTAATTTCGTCGATAATAGCTGCTAGAGTTGTTGATTTACCGTGACCAGCTGGTCCTACTATAAGAACAAAACCTTGAGTATATTTAGCAAAATCGTGCAACACGGGCGGTAGATTTAATTCTTCAATTGTCCTAATTTTATAAGGAATAAATCTTAGAGCTGCCGCCATATTGCCTCTTTGAAAATAGACATTGACACGAAAACGTGCCTTGTCTGATAGGGTGTAAGAAAAATCTATTTCTCGATTTTTCAAAAACTCTTCCTTGCGATTTTCAGGCACTAAGGCACCAATTAATCCTTCCACGACTTCCTTAGTGTAAACTTCTTCTTTGGCAATAGAAATCAATCGGCCATCAATTCTTAACGTGGGTTTGCGACCAACGGAGAAATGTAAATCAGACGCGTTTTGTTGCGCCGTTAAGATTAATAAGCTCTCCAATTTTTCTTTATAAAAGATATCTGCCATATTATTAATTAAATTAATTATACCATAGGTTCTTTTTTATTCCATCTCTATTGTTTCCTTCAGAACTTCATCTATAGAAACTAAACCTTCCAAAGCCTTAATGATTCCATCCTGACGCAAAGTAATCATTCCCTGTTTTTCAGCCTCTGCTTTTAAATTAGTATCTGAGGGATCCTTAAGAATAACTTCTTCCAGCGAAGGCGTCATTTTTAAAACTTCGAAAAAAGGCAAGCGTCCTTTTGTTCCTTTAAAATTACACTCTTTACATCCTTGAGGCAGATAAATTTCGTATTTATCCTTTCTATATTTTTCTCTAAGATCTTTAGGCAATGATGCTACGGATTTATCAATGACTTCCCTTAAACTTCCAGTTGCTTCCTCCTTCTGCTTGCAATTATCACAAAGACGACCAGCCAACCGTTGAGCCATCATTAAAATTAAAGAAGCTGGCAACAGATAGGGTTCTATTTTCATATCAATCAATCGCGGAATAACACCCACTGCATTATTCGTATGAAGAGTCGAAAGAACAATATGACCGGTTAAAGCAGCGTGAACTGCCAAAGCCGCAGTTTCATTATCACGAATTTCGCCTACCATAATAACATCAGGATCCTGACGTACAATTTGTCTTAAGCCAGAAGCAAAATCATAGCCGATTTCTGGTTTGACTTGGGATTGATTTAATCCTTCAATAAAATACTCAACAGGATCTTCAAGACTGACAACATTTATCGACTCTTTATTAAATCCTTGCAGGATAGCATAGAGTGTGGTGGTTTTACCAGAACCAGTTGGCCCAGTAGCTAATATCATTCCAAACGGCTTAGCAATTGCTTCTTCAATGATAGTCTTATGATATTCTCTGATACCCAAACCATCAAGAGTCCTCAGACCTACATACGGATTAAGAACACGAATAGCCACCTTCTCGCCCAGCGCGGTAGGAAATGTGGCTACTCGAAAATCTATTTCTTTATTATCTAAAATAGTTCTGAAACGTCCATCTTGAGGAATCCTTGTTTCATCAATCTTGAGATCAGAAAGAATTTTGATACGTGCAACAATAGCCGGTTGTAATTCTAAAGGAAGAGATAACATTTCTTTTAATTCACCGTCCAATCGGAAACGAACACGTAATTTATTTCTCATTGGCTCGATGTGAATATCAGAAGCATTTGATTCTACCGACTCCTCTAAAATAGTAGAAACAATTTTAATAATTGGCGCTTCTTCAGCAATAATACCGCTTGCTTCATCAATTCTCACCACTCGTTGTTGATAGGGTTGGTGCGAGGGCTTACTTTGTCTTTTAAAAATTTCTACACTATCTTGGATCTCTTTTAGGCGTGTAGCGAAAGATCGATAGTTTTTCCAAATATTTTCCAAATCCGATTTAGTAACCAGATAAATTGCGATATTCAACTTTCGCTGTTTTGCAATAAATTTTAAAATATCTTGGGCTTGTTGATCGTCAGGCGAAAGCATTCCTACATATAAAGTATCGCCTTCTTTTTTAAAGGCTACAATTTGATGTGTTCGCGCTACCTCTTCAGGAATAATATTTAGCACTTCATTCGGAATCACATCCTCTTTGGAAAAAGTTTTTACAGGAATTTTATAATAATCGCTCTTAATCTTTACCAACTCATCCTGCGGAATTAAATTTCTTTCATAAATAATTTCTTCTACTGGGCGATTTAAATTCTCACTTTCTTTAAGAAGCTTATCGGCTGTTGCTTGATCGATTTTTTTGTTTTTTAATAAAAGTTCTATTAAGGTTTTATTAGGTATCATTGTTGAATAATAGTACTAATTAATAAGGAATGAATGGGTTAGGACGACCCAATGAGGGTACTTCTACCGGCTCAGCATAGCTATGAAGAGATTGAAAAATAGGATTATTTAAAATATCTTCAGGAGTTAATTTTAGAGAACTCAAACCGCCTGTAATATCAGTGGATGTTGCGCGACTCGTTACCGAGGCAGGCATTGTAGTTTTTGTCGTCGCTGTTGAGCCCACTTCTTCAGTTGCGGTATTCACCACTGGCACTGGAGTTATTGCACTCTCGGAAGTTGCCAATTTTTCTGGGGCAAAAAAGATAAAATAGACTGCAATAATAGCTATTATTAAAATGATAATAATAATATAAATAGCGACATTACTCTTAGATTTTTGTTCTATTGTTTCCATAATTGCTAAGGCTGATAATAAATATTAATCGTGACTTTATAATTAAAGAAATCTAGCGTTGGATTGGTTTCTCTCCCCGCCAACAAAGAGCTTGTTCCTGCTAAAGAAATATTGGTAACATCCATTAATCGGATATTTGTTTCTATCGCTTCTAACCATGTTTTGAATGCCTCATAAGTACCGTTTAATGAGAGCGTCAGGCTCATCTGTTGTGGCGTTTTTAATAAAACTTGCGTAGAAGAGGTGGGGTGGGTCATGCCGGTCGATGGTTTCTGTAAACCAATACTTTGAATAATCAACCCGCTGTCTTCGGAAATTTTATTTAACTGAACTAAGACATTGTACAACTCTTCCGTACGTGGCATTGTTAAGGAAACCATCTGGTTTACATCTGTTAAATTTTTATATTGATCAACAATGGTTTTGGCTAACTGAACTGCATTTGCCTGTTTTTGATATTCCGCTTTCGCTTGTGCTAATTCTCTATTCGAAGCCAGTACTTGATTTAACATTGGCCAAGTCATTGTAAAGAAAACAACCGCTGCCCCAATAAATAAAGCAATAATGATGATTATACTAATAGTTCTCTTTTCTGATTCCTGCATAAATTTTATTATTTATAAATAAAATTGGGCCTAAAATTTATTTCGACTCCAAACTGCACTCTATCCGTTGTGCTTTTAATATCGCTGACTGTAATTTTTGTAAAATCTGTTGTTTTTTGAAAAGCTAAAAGCTGCTGCGCTAAAATATTTAAATCTTTAGCATATCCTTCTAATTTAATAGTGGAATTTTTGTTATCATAAGAAAATGAAGTGAAAGCAACTTGGGGATGAGTAATTAATTCCAAACGGGAAAAGATATTAGACGGATAAACATGATTGGCCAAAAGAGTTTTAAGATTTACTAATTGAGAATAAAAAGTTAAAACTTCATTGCGATCTTCTACGGAAATTTCTTTCGCCAGATCTTTGATCTTAGTATTGATATCAGCTATGCTTTTTCTAATATAATTATCATAAAAATTAGCAACAAAATAGAGACCAAAAATAACAACGAAAACGATAATCGCAATAGTAATTAAGTTGGTCATCCATCCTGATGACTTTTTTTTACTTAATGGTTCTACCACTTGAAAGTCTGCCATATGTTTATTTCATTATAATATTTAATTTATCAATCTCCAAATCATGCGACACCACCTACTCTTTTATTATAAGCCTTTTCTAAAATTATGCCAAGCCTTGTATGGCAGCGCCCGTAGCAACACTTAAATAAGGTGCTACATCTCTTAGAAGGGGCTCCAAAAATTGCTGATATTTAATCTGCTTAAATGGCCAGGCTTTTTCGACGGTTAAATTCAAAAATTCAGTAAAATACTCAGCTAATCCTGGCATGTTGGCTGTCCCGCCGGTCAAAATAACTTTTTCTATCTGGCGATTATTTTTTTCGCGATATATATCTATCATTCTTAAAATTTCATTGCCAAAATTATCCACAATAGGCATTAAAACATTCACGACGCCCATTTCTTCAGGAGCAATTTTAAACCCTTTTATTTTTTTAAATTCTTCTGCTCTTTCTTGCGACACTCCCAAGCTTTGACTAATAATGTGAGTAATTTCTGCACCGCCTATGTTTAAACTTTCAAAATTAACAAGAAAACCATTATCAACCACAAATAAGTTAGTGATTTGAGTCCCAATATCCGTTATCAGAGTAGGTGTTTTATCTTCTCCAACCAAAGCTCTGGCTAAAGAAAAACCTTCAATTTCCCATCCGACTAAGTTTAAACTAAGCGCTTGAGCGATGTGTTGATATTTTTGAATTAGTTCTTTGGGTGTTGCTACCAAGACAATGCGACTAGTCTCTTTGCCGCCCTCCACATTTTTAGCCACCACCATCCAATTAATTTCTAATTCCTCTAATGGCAAAGGAATGTATTTTTTAGCTTCGAAGGGTACTGCCTGAGCAATTTCTTTATCATTAACAAAAGGCAGATTAAAATTAGTAATGAAACTCGAAAAAACAGGCAATGAAAAAAAGGCTCTTTTGGTTTTAGGTTTAAAAACTAAAAAAAGTTGCCTTAGCAACTCTACTGTAATTTCTTCAACTAGTTTAAAATAATTAGTTTGAATAGCCGCATTACTCCTTTCGAGATAACCGTAGGTTTCTAAAATTCCATAATTCTCTAGTACCATGTTGTTGATGGCGCCTGAAAGTTCTACTGCTTTTATATTAGTTGTTCCAATATCAATTCCTAAAGTGCGCATAAATATTTATTTTCTAAAATTAATTTTTAAAATTGATCCTAAAATATAACTTCTGCCTATCTTGTTTTATTATAATTTAAAAAGCGCTCCGACGCAATACTTATCCACAATGAGTAAAATCACAAGAATAAAAAATTTTATTTACGATTGTCTTTTCCCTATCTTTTGCTTAAATTGTGGGACTTTTATTAAAAACGAAGAGGGGCGATACCTTTGTCCAATCTGTTTAAAAACAATCCCCCTTCATTCTTCGTTGTTTTGTCCTATTTGCCTAAAAAGAATTGGGCTATTAAAAAAGTGTTCTCATTCGGATAAACCCTCTTCTCTTGATTTTCTGGCTTCATCCACTGACTATGAAAATCCTCTCATCCAAAAATTAATTCATCTTTACAAATATCAATTTATCAAAGATATCCGCTACACCCTGAGTGACATCGTCATTTCTTATTGGGAAAAAATCTGGCCTGATTTAAAAACTCAATTTGGAGAATCACTGGTTATCCCCATTCCCCTTTCGCGGCAACGTTTTAAGGAGCGTGGTTTTAATCAAAGTGAAGAGATAGCAAAGATTTTTGCCGACCATTTCCAACTCGAAATTAATAATCAAATTTTAGTTCGCTTAAGAAACACCCCACCGCAAGCCAAAATAGAAAATTATAACGATCGCCAACTCAATCTTCAGAATGCTTTTGGTTTACAAAATGCACTTCCTTCTGGAAAGAAAAATATCATTCTTGTTGATGATGTATTTACGTCCGGTGCTACCATGCAGGAGGCTGCTAAGGTTTTGAAACAAAATGGAGCTAAAAGAATTATTGGTTTAACTATAGCTAAATCAAGAAAATAAGAAAAATTTAAATTTTATTTATAGTACACCTTCGGCAAAAAACGTAAATCTAAATATTCTAATTTTTGTAAGTCAAAATCAGTTTTTATTAATTGAGGTAAAACACTGGCCGTCTCTTTTAGTTTTTCCTGTGAAACGAATAATTTAAAACCGTTTTCAAACAAATAACTTACATCACGATCATCAATTTCTATTGATTCCGGTTGTAAGTGATGGCTTGCTAAAATGTCCTTGATTTTTAAAACTAAAGAAAATTCCCCCGAAATAATTCTATCACCAAGATTATAAAGCCGATCCGTTGAGTCTTTAATTAATACAATAGAGTTGTTCGCCTTAAAATCATCTTCGGCAAAAGCAAATACAATGCCACTTTGATCCACATATAAACATTTTTTATATTCCTTACTTAACGAAGAAGGGCAAAAAAGACCCGCTACTTCTTTTTCTTTTGCATTAATTTTTATTGAGTGAGCAATATAATTTTTTTGGCACTCCACTGAGTCTAAAGCCGCAAAAGAGTTTTTAATGATTTGACAATCGTCCTTGCTAAAAAGAATGAGGTTGGCAGGTACACTAATGAATTTAAAAAGTTTTTGATTATTTAAGCGCTCCTGGACTTTCTGAAAAATATCATTGATCGAAATAAAATGCGTCGGAGTAATAGCTATGCTTTTGATTTGAAAAACTGATGAAAAAAACAATACCCAACCCAAACCACCTATGACAATTATAAAAGCAATCAGAGCAAAAATTCTTCGCCTTTTTTGCTTCTTTTTTTGAATCTGCCTTAATTTATATGATGAAGATTGATAAGGCATGACGTAGAGACTAAATTAAAGATATTGTTTCAAAATTTCAGGAATTTTAATAGAACCATCTTCTTGCTGATAGTTTTCTATAATGGCAACAAGAATCCTTCCAATAGCGAACGCTGTGCCATTCAGTGTATGCACCAATCGCAATCCGTTTTTAGAACGGTAACGGATATTTAATCGCCGAGATTGGAAATCCGTGCAATTACTGCAGGAGTGCGTTTCACCATAACGATTTTGACTCGGTAACCATGCTTCAATATCAAAAGATTTGGCTGAAGGATTAGATAAATCACCTGTGCACAATTGAATCACTCGATATGGCACACCTAACTTTTGCATCAATTCTTCCTCAATTGATAAAATCAATTGAAGTTCTTTTTCTGACTGTTCGGGTGTGCAAAAGATAAACATTTCTAATTTTTCAAAATAATGAACTCGCCAAATCCCTTTGGTGTCTTTCCCATAAGAACCGGCTTCCCTTCGGAAGCAAGGAGAAAAGGCAATGTAACGCAACGGCAGGTTTTTTTCCTCAAGAATTTCATCCATATGCATTGGACCAATGGCTTGCTCGGCTGTACCAATCAAAAAGAGATCATCTTGAGGAAAATAATAACGTTCGGCTAAATCTTTTTCACTATCAACATAGCCCATTCCCTTCATGGCTTTCGAAGAAATAAAGGCTGGCGGGACAACAGGGATAAACCCTTTTTCCTTAAGAAAATGCATCACCCAACGCACCAGGGCGTATTCCAACAGCACAGCTTCATTTTTTAAATAACCAAAGCGCGTTCCCGCCACTTTAGCTGCTCGTTTTGTGTCAATCCATTTATCTTCTGTTAAAGTCAAATAATCTTTAGGTTCAAATTTAAATTTTGGTTTTTTCCCAACCTCTCTTAATACTTTATTTTCGGTTTCATCCTTCCCCACTGGCACATCGGGCAAAGGAATGTTGGGGATTTGATAAAGTAATTTATCTAATTCATTTTCGATGGGCGTCAATTCTTTTTCTAAATCTTTTATTCGTTGCTTCGTTGCGCGCGCCTGTTCTAAATGATCCTGGCTAAATTTTGCATTTTGTGACAACTCGTTTAAGTGAGCTCGCAAAAATTCGACTTCAGACAAATTACCTCGATACTCTTTATCTAATGATAAAATTTTATCGATTGTTTCGGGATTACGATTTTTTTTCGTCATTCCCTCTTTATATAATTGAGGGTTTTCTCTAATTTTTTTTAATAAATCTGTAAGCATATTTTATTTATTTTTCATAAAAGGAAAAAAGATGACCTCTTTAATGGATGGTGCGTTAGTTAAAAGCATCACTAAACGATCAATGCCAATGCCCACGCCGGCTGTTGGTGGCATTCCATATTCGAGTGCTTCAATAAAATCTTTATCATAACGAGACGCCTCTTCGTTTCCCGCCCTCCTTCTTTGCTCTTGTCTTTTAAACCGTTCTGCTTGTTCCAATGGGTCGTTTAATTCCGAATAGCCATTCACTAATTCGATACCGCCCACCACTACTTGGAAACGCTCTGTCTCGTTGGGATCATTCTTGCTCAATTTGGCTAAGGGAGATAAAGCACTCGGATGATGAGTAATAAATGTGGGCTGAATTAATTTTTCTAAACAGACTTTTTTGTAAACTTCATCCATTAGGCCCCATTCATCCATCTTTTTTATTTCCTCTGTAATTGTGACTCCCTGTGCTTGCAGAAACGCTCTCCATGTTCGCACATCTGTAGCTAATGGTTTTAAATTGGTTGCTTCTTCGATAAGATCTAAAAATTTCTTGCGCGGCCAAGGCGGCGTAAAATTAATTAATTGACCATTAAAATTAATCAGTAAAGGGTCTTCTGTTTGGGGTAAGGCATGTTTGAGAATATAAACAAAGAGCTTCTCAATAAAATCCATCATATCTTCATAATCGGCATAAGCCCAATAAAGTTCCATCATCGTAAATTCAGGGTTATGAGTTTTATCAATTCCTTCATTGCGGAAATTTTTGCCAATTTCAAAAATTTTTTCGAAACCACCCACAATTAATCTTTTTAAATAGAGTTCGGGCGCAATGCGTAAATAAAGGGGTATATTTAAAATGTTCAATTTGGTTTTAAACGGACGCGCTGTTGCTCCTCCGGCGAGCGTTTGTAAGATTGGCGTTTCTACTTCCACAAACCCCTCTTTATCAAAAAACTCTCTCATCGCTTTGATAATTTTCGATCGAGTCTCAAATCGTTTTTTAACTTCTTCGTTTAGAATTAAATCAAGGTAGCGACGCCGAAAACGCTCTTCCGCATCTTTTAAACCATACCACTCTGATGGGATAGGCCGTAAACTCTTGGCCAAAATGCGCCATTCTTCTACCAGCAAACTCTTTGCCCCTCTTTCTGTCTTAAAAGGAAAACCTTTTACCTCTACAAAATCACTCGTGTCTAAATATTGATTCACTAATTCAAAATCCTTTGTATCTCCTTTTTTAAAAACGATCTGCAAATGACCACTTGTATCGCGTAAATCCGCAAAGGCGATGCCTCCATGAAAACGAATGCTCATAATCCGTCCCCCAATCCAAATTTTCTTTTTTGTTTCACTCCAGGAAGAAAAATGAACCAAAACATCTCTGACTAAACGATTGCGAAAACAATGACTTGGATAAACATCCTTCCCCTGTTTTTTTAACTCTTTAACTTTGTCAATTCTTATTTTTTTAATTTGATCAGCTGTTGACATAAATTTATTCAATAGAAATAATTTTATATTTTTTAGTAGTTTGATTGGGGTTTTGAATAACGACAGATTCTCCTTCTTTTTTATCCATTAAACCTGTCCCTAACGGCGATTTATAAGATATAAGATTCTTTAAGGGGTTACTTTCTTCTGGACCAACAATTTGATATTCAAAAACCTGTCCATTTTCATCTTGAATTTTTACTTTTGCACCAATATAAACTCTATCATTTTTCTGAGATTTTTCAATAATTTCACAATTAGATAGAATATTCTCTAATTCATCGATGCGACGATCGTTTTTTTCTTTAGCATCTTTGGCTTCGGTATAAGCCGCATTTTCCGACAAATCCCCGAGATCTTTCGCGTGTTTTAAATCGACGGCTATTTTTTGCCGAATAGTTGTTTTCCGCTCTTCAAGTTCATGTTTTAGCTCTTCATATTTTTCTTGAGTTAAATAAATTGCAGCCATAATAAAAATTCAAATTTCAAATCTCAAAATACAAAGTGCAACAGTCCTACGAATTACGAATGGTAATGAATTTCGAATAATATTAATTCAAAATTCCCGCCCACCTATCTTATTAAACATTATCATTTTATTATTGTTTAAGAAATTAGGTAGGTGTGTAAAACTTAAAACCACTTTATTAATAGCCCGGCATTCAGTAATAATTAATTGGTTAATTGGTTTCGGACTTTAAATTTGCGTTTTGAGTTTTATGTTTTGAGTTTTTGACTATAATCCTCTGTTTTTATAATACCACATTAAAATGTCTTTTGCTACTGGAATAGCATTTAACGATCCTTCGGGAACATCTTCAATTAAAATCAGAATTGAAATCTTTGGATTGTCATAGGGTGCAAAAGCATAAAACAAAGCATTGATTTTTGTATTAGCAGCTGTTTGAGCGCTTCCGCTTTTTCCTCCAACGCTAAATGGCAAATCTGATAAAACATGGGCCGTGCCCAATGGACTCGTAACGGTTTTCTGCATACCCTTTTTAACAATTTCTACATTTTTTGCATCCAAAAAGTTATCTTTTACAATCTGCGTTTCATTTTGGAAAATTGTCCGTTGATTATTATCCTTGATTCGATCTAAAAGATATGGTCTTAAAATCTTTCCTCCATTTGCAATAACGTTTAAACTCGTTAATAATCTGATGGGCGTTGTTAATAAATCTCCCTGACCAATAGAGACATTATAAGTGTCTCCAATGCGCCAAGGATTTTTAGTTTTTTCATCGGGGATATTGCCAATTTTTTCCGCTGGTAAATCAATTCCTGTTACGAGATTAAATTGAAATTTTTCCAAATAATTTTTAATTCGTTCGATTCCCAATCCCACCATATTTTCATAACCGCCACCAATAATATAAAAATAAACATTACTCGATCGAGCAATAGCTTCTTGCATATCCACCGTTCCATTATTCCGCCAATCCACAAAGATTGAGGGCTGATCAGGAAAATAGGGATTTGGAATGCTAATATAACCGTGCGTTTCTATTTTTTGAAAGGGGTCGATGATGCTCTCTTCGAGGGCAGCAATGGCCATTATGGGCTTAATCGTTGAACCGGGATTATAAAGACCGGAAACTGCTCGATTAAAAAGAGGGTTAAGTTTTGAATTTTTTATAGATTCGAATTCTTTAACTGTGAGACCCCTTGATAATCTATTTATATCATAGCCGGGATAACTGATTAAAGAGAGAATTTTTCCGCTTTGGGGATCAGATATAATTACAACACCTCCCCTTTCTCTTCCTAAACCCTTGATCTGTTGAGCCAAACGGTTATAGCTATACTCCTGTAAATCAGAATCAATGGTTAAATAAAGATTATTACCCGCTACCGGCTGCTTAACGATGCTCTGACCTAAAATTTCCATATAAGCATTCCGCTGAATTTGAATCTCTCCATTTTGCCCTCGCAAATTATCTTCATAAAACGATTCGATACCGGCTCTGCCGATTTTTTCTAGTTTATCATAAAGAGGATTTTTTTGGATATCTTCAGCAGAAACTCGACCTACATATCCCAAAATGTGACTAAACGTCAGAGGTGAAACATATTGCCTTAAATTTTGACGAATAACTTGCACAGCCGAATAACCTCCAAAATAACTTTCCCATTTAATTGCTTCTTCGCGCGATAAATTGCTCTGAAGAATAACGCTATCTAATGGATTACCTTTTTGAAAATCTTCCTCGCTGAAGGCAGCAGCAATTTCTGGTCTATCTTCAATTTTTTTCAGTACTTTTTCTCGTTCTGCTTTATCAATAGGCAAATAAGCGGGAAAAAATACCAAATCAAAAACTTCTTGGTTGTATACTAATGTCTTATTTTGATTATCAAAAATTAAACCGCGGTCAGCAATAATAGGCACCGATTTTAAAACATTTCTCTCAGCTGCTTGTTGATATTCTTTACCCTTCACAAAATTCAAATAAGCAACTAATCCTAAGGAGAAAATTAAAATAAAAACACCGCAAACAAAGATCGCATTTAATCCCCACTGCCCTATCGGCACCTCTAATCGTCCTAGCTCCTCTTCTTCTTTTAATCGAGATACTGCTTCCTTATTAAATAAAATCTCTTCCGCTTCTAGAAAATCACTTTCTCTTTTTAGTTTTTTATTTCTTTTAAAAGGCGATCTCATTTTTTCTTAAATAAATGTACTATTTGACTGAATCCTTCCCCGACAAGAGCGAGAATTAATGCCCCGCTCCCATTTAATAACATTTCGATGAGTTGTTTTGAACTCAAAAAATATGGAAAGAAATTCTCATGAAAAAAGAAATATCCCATCAATACATAAAAGAAGTTAAATATGACTGTTCCTATAAGACCGAACACAAAAATAATCAGTATATTTTTTTTTACCAGATATTTTTTACTCCATAAACGTAGCAAAACGAGCATCAAGATAAAACTGAACAATGAAATAAAATTAAAAAGGCCACTAAAATCATAAATGAGGCCTCCCGCAATAGCTCCTAAAATAATCATCTCAAAATGGGGATTGAAAAGATTGGCTACTAAGCCAATGAGAACAAGGTTTAACTTGACTCCTCCAATAGGGTAACGATTGACAATGGTAATTTGCAACAAAGCCAAAAGACAAATGAATAAGACAAAAATAATAATTGTGAAAATTTGTTTTGCGATTTTCATTAATTAGTAATAACAAGGACTTGATAAAGAGTTGTCCAATCAAGAGCCGGCGTCATTTTAATTTGTTGAAAGACCTTGCCTTCTGGTTTATTAATTTCACTGACATCTCCAATATAGAGCCCTCGGATAAATTTGTTATCTAATCCTGATGTATAAACTTGCTCATTTAATGAAACTTCCTCCTCGCGAGGAACTAAATCTAATAAAGGTGGCAGAAAACCATTCCCTCGCAGAAGGCCTTCTATGCGATGCTCGCCGATGAAAACTGCGGCTTTAAATTCACTATCAGTAATAGCTCGTACGGTACTGGCATTTTTTCGGACATCAATAATTTCTCCCACTAGGGTTTTTCCTCCCCAAACAACAGCTTGCCCTAATTTAACGCCGTCCTCTTCTCCAACATCAATCACAAAAGTTTGAGAAAAATTTAAAGGCGATCGTCCAATTACGTTGGCCAAAATAAAATTGACACCCTCACTCTTATGAATGTTTAGAGCTTTTCGGAGCAGATCATTCTCCGCTTTTAAAGCGGAATAATCAATCAATAAAGATCTTAAAGCGCGATTTTGAAAAACTAATGTATTATTTTCTTCTTGAATTTCTTTGTAATAAATTAAACCTCTCAACCAATTATCAATGCTTCCAACAACCCGTAACACGATACTTCGAAATCCCCCCTGCGAATCATTTTCTCCTGCACTAGCCGAAACAACCACTGGTTCAATAATCCAACCGCTTATTATAAGTATAACAAGAATGATTCCGATAAAGTTACTCGCTATCTTTGCTTTCATAAGTCAAAATATTTTTATATTTATTCAAATCTTCTACAATAATACCCAATCCTCTTACTACTGCCGTTAACGGATCATCTACGCTTTTAACAGGCATCGCACAATAACTTTCTATTAAACGATCAAGATTGTGTAATAAACTTCCTCCTCCGGAAAGCCAAATGTTTTTTGTAGAAATATCGGCTACCAATTCGGGCGGAGTTTCTTCAATGGTTGAACGAATGGCCTCAACGAGAACTTTAAGGGATTTATCAAGAGCTCTTGCAATTTCTTCGCTATTCAAAGTAATTTCCTTTGGCAAACCAGTTGTTAAGTCTCTTCCTCGAACAATCGTTTCTAATTTTTCCATTCCACTCACTTTAGCTGATCCAATTTCTAATTTAACTCTCTCGGCGCTTACTTCTCCAATCAATAAGCGATACTCGTCTTTAACATATTTGATAATATCCTCATTAAATTTTTGACCGGCAATTTTTAAGTTTTTATAACGAACAATACCTCCCAAAGAAATAATTACGATATCCGTTGTCCCTCCGCCAATGTCTATTAAAATATTGCCTGATGGTTCGAAAATTGGAATATGACTTCCAATAGCAGCCGCCAAAGCCTGCTCTACAAGATAAACCTCTCCAGCACCAGCATTTAGAGCTGCATCTTCTACTGCCTTTTTTTCTACTTCTGTAATGCCGCAAGGAATGCCAATTGCCACTCGGGGCCGATAAGGCAAAATTCCTAATTTTGACTTCTGAAATTTACGATAAAAATAGCGGAGCATTTCTTCGGTGAGTTCAAAATCAGAAATAACTCCATTCGTTAATGGTTGAACAGCCACTATATGAGGCGGCGTCCGGCCAACCATCGCTTGAGCTTCGCGGCCAATTGCTAAAATTTCATTCGTTTTTTGATTATACGCAACCACCGACGGCTCGTTTATGACAATCCCTTGATTTTCCAAATACACTAAGGAATTAGCCGTTCCTAAATCAATACCCAAACCTGGTGATAATTTAGCTAATAATTTTTTAAACATATTTATTGGATCATTTTTTTAAAATAACTTGCGACTGCCGATCTTTTTAAAAATTCTGTTTTTCCTGTATTTCGACTTTTTATTTCTACTATGTCTTTTTGTAGTGTTTTCGCATTGACCACAACCTGATAAGGAATACCACTTAAATCCGCATCAATTATTTTTTCTCCACCTCCCACCTCCGATCGATCATCATAAAAAACTTCTATCCCCCTGTCATTTAATTGGTTGTACAAACGGTCAGTAAATTTTTTAATTCGAACATCCACACGTGGATCAGTATCATTCATTTTGATTAAATAAACCGGGTACGGAGCTATTGACGTCGGCCATTTCAATCCTTTTTCATCATGATAAATCTCTGCAATTGTTCCCATTAATCGGCTCAATCCAATTCCGTAACAACCCATAAAAATCGACTTTTTCTCTCCATCACGATCAACAAAAAAAGCTCCGGCGTCTTCACTAAATTTTGTTCCTAATTTAAAAATATTACCCACCTCAATTGTTTTTTCCTCTTTGAGCAAACCACCACAATAAGGACATCGGTCATTTTCTTTTACTTGCTTTAACTCTTTATTTTGAGCAAAGTCGCATAATTCACAAAAAACCGTTGTATCATCTCCTCCAAAGCTCTTAACCATAAATTCATGGACATTCTCTGAAGTAAAATTACCTCCGGCTGCTTCTACAATATAAGATTTTAAACCGCACTGACTAAAAATGTTTGAGTAGACTTTTTTCATTTCTTCATAGAAAATATCTAAATCTTGTTGAGTAGCATGAAAACTATACAAATCTTTCATTATAAATTCTTTGGTTTTAATTAATCCTGAGTTTATCTCTTCTTCATCTCGAAATTTATCCTGAATTTGGAAAATGGCTCTTGGCAAATCTCGGTATGTTGCAATATTTCTCCGGGCTAATTCTGCTGCCAACTCCTCATGGGTAGGACCTAAAATATATTCGTTGCCATTCTCATCTGTTAACTTCATTAAAATTTTACCAAATGAATTCCAGCGGCCACTTTTTATCCACAAATCCTTGGGCATTAACACTGAAAAATAAACCTCTTCAGCTGCAATAGCCAACATCTCTTTTCTAACAATCTCTTCTATTTTTCTATAAACGCGCCACCCTAATGGTAAATAAGCATAAACACCAGCCGTTACTCTTTCCATAAATCCGCCCTTAATAAGTAGTTGTCCATTTACTGACATTTCGTCTTTTGGCACTTCTCGGTTAATGGACGCGAAAGATTTGGAGTAAAGCATAATCTTTATTATTCTAATGCTCTTTTTTCTTTTTTTCAATTTTTAAACTCCCCTTTTTAGAATAAATTAATAACATCATGAAAAGTCACAACGATCACTAGTCCTATTAAAATAATAAAACCTATGGAGTGAATTAAATTTTCTATCTTGACCGGCACCGCCTTTCCTCTAATTTTCTCAATTAAAACAAAAAAGGCACGACTGCCATCAAGAGCTGGAAACGGAATGAGATTAAAGGCAGCCAAATAAATTGATAAAGTGGCTAAAAACTGAATTAAATAACCTATGCCCATTTTGACAGTTTGTCCTCCTAGCGCCACAATCCCAATGGGACCCGCCACCTCTCCTATCATTTGTCCCTGAACGATTAAGCTCTTAAAAAAAAGAAATAACCCTACAAAAACATTAATAAAAATATTAAAGCCTCCTTTAATAGCTTCCCAAATGCTTTGAAAGAAAGAATATTTCAGCATTCCTGTTTCTCCAATTGAAATACCCAGAGCACCCTGATTGGCCTCTGGATTTTGACGAGGCGTAGCTTTAATTTCCAAAATCTCTTTTCCTCGTTCCACTCTTAAATTAATTTCTTCCCCTCCCCATTTTTTAGTGAAAGATTGCAATTCTTCAGCTGTAGGTACAGAAATTTTTTCTTCGCCATGGCTAACCTCAAGAATACGATCGCCTACTTTTAAACCCGCCAAGGCCGCAGGAGAATCTTTTTGCACTTCCAAAACAGAAAGTTTAATATCTTTTAAATAAGTAATATTATCTTTTGTGGCAACGGCGGGAATGCCAATGTTAAAACCAATACCCAAAAGAACAATGCCAACAACTAAATTCATCACAATTCCTGCTAATAAAATTTTTAAGCGCGCTGATGGTTTTTGGGCAGCAAAACTATCCTGTTCATCTTCATGAGAGCCATCTTCACCATAAATTCTTACAAATCCACCAAAAGGCAAAGCATTAATAGAGTAAATAGTATCTCCCTTCTTAGTTCCCCAAATGCGTGGCGGCAAACCAATACCAAATTCTTCAATCTTCAATCCATTTTTTTTAGCTGCTAAAAAATGCCCAAATTCATGGACAATAATTAAAAACGCCAAACAAAGTATAAAAATAATAGCACTCATTTTGTGATGAAAAGAATGGCTCTTTATCAAGAAGAGGAATGCCTTTATTCGTAAATCTCTCTTCTTTTTGCTTCTATAATTTCTTCGATTTTGTTATTAAACCCCTCCATCGCCTTGTCGATTTCTTCCTTGCCGCGATATTTATCATCCTCAGAAATTTTTTTCTGTTCAAAAAGTTCTTTCATCTCTTTTAAAACATCGTCTCTTAGACGTCGTAGGCGTATTTTAGTATCTTCTGCCTTTTTCTTGATTAATTGAAAAATTTGATCTCGTCTTTCTTGAGATAAAGGCGGAAGAATAACACGGATTTGTGACCCTTCCACTATCGTAGAAACGCCTAAATTCGCTGCTTGGATTGCCTTCTCGCAAGCAGAAACATTAGCCTTATCCCACACCTGAACAATTAAACTATTAGGCAAATTCACCTGAATAGTAGCCAATTGCTTCAATGGCATAATCGAACCATAAAGAGGACATTCGACTCTAATATTT
Source organism: Minisyncoccota bacterium (assembly GCA_028696375.1). GTDB lineage: Bacteria > Patescibacteriota > Minisyncoccia > UBA6257 > JAAZHW01 > JAQVHD01. Next base: position 3,313 of record JAQVHD010000006.1, on the reverse strand, counting down.
TCAATAAGAGCTGGCTGTGGCCGATTGGAACGAACGCTCAAAACTTCGTTTCGAAATTCTTCAATAATAGCTTCACCTCCTTTTTTTAATTTTTCGATTAATTGATTAATAGGCATTTTGAAATAATTAATTCCGACTGATTAAACTTTCTTTTATTATATAAAAATTAATCCTAAATCTCAAACTCCTTTCCTTAAAATTAATTTATCTTCACTTATAAATTCTCACTCTATTTTTTAAGGATAAAAGGACATTCTCAATTTGAAGACGAGGATTTAAATTATGATATTTAACTCCTTCGAGTGCGCGCAGAATAGCTTTTAAATCCTCAACACTGGCCCTTCCTGATATGTCTGTAATTTTTAGTTCTTTAATGTTTAAAGTGTTCAAAACTCCGTCTCTCGCCAAAATCGCTAAATTTTCTAAAAAAATTACTGGATCTTCTTCTAAAAAATTTTCCAAATAAACGCCGAGCGGCTGAGAGGAATTTAAAATTCCTTTTATTTCCGGACTGACGCGTTTTTGATAAAAAGAATTTTTCTCTGGAATTTTGATAATGCGGAAACGCGAAAGCAATGTTGGCAGCACTCGATTTTCGTCTTTGCTAAGAAAAAAGAAAACGGCATTAGAGGGTGGTTCCTCTGTAATCTTTAATAAAGAATTCTGAGCTTCTTCAGAAAGATCCTCCATTAATTTAATAATCACTACTTTCTTCTCGTCGCTCGCCAAAAAAAGCAGTCTCTGAATTTCAAAAATGCTTTTAATAGCTGGATCAAAAACCTGATAATTATTTTTTATTGAATCCGTTAATACTTCAATATCAGAGACAATATAAATATAAGGCGCGGCAGTAATTTGATTGGCCAAATCTAAAGCTTCGTTGAAAAGCGTTTCTTCATCAATACTCAAAAAGAGCCACGCTCCTTCAATGACGTCATTTTCAATAATTCTTTTAAAATACTGGTCGATTTTCATTTTATCGCTTACTCATCAGGGCTCTTTTATAGATATCTAAATGCTCCAATACGATTCCTGTTCCTTTCGCTACGCAGTATAAGGCATCTTCTGCTAAAAAAGTATTTACCCCTGTTACTTTGGAAATGTATAGATCTAAATCGCGTAATAAAGCACTACCACCTGCAATCACAATCCCTTTTTCAATAATATCGGCTGCTAATTCGGGTGGAGTATTTAAAAAGACGGAGCGAATGCTTTCGGCAATTTCTTCAAGATGAGGCGTTAGCGCTTCGGCAATCTCATTAGAATTGACAACTACTGCTCGGGGTAACCCTGTTGTTAAATCGCGCCCTTTTGCTTCTGTTTCAATTTTATTCTTTTGAGGTAAAGCTGCTCCTGCTTCAATTTTTATTTTTTCTGCTGTCTGGTCCCCGATCGCTAAATTGTATTTTTTCCGAATATAATTAACAATCGCTTCGTCAAATTTATTACCCGCGATTCTTAAGGAGGCCCAGGAAACAATCCCACCCAAAGAAATTACCGCAATCTCACTTGTGCCACCACCAATATTAACAATCATATGACCCGAAGCAGAATTAATCGGAATACCCGCACCCAGCGCTGCCAAAATCGGTTCGCGAACTAAATAAACTTCTCGGGCACCAGCTTCTAAAGCAGCGTTAATTACCGCTCTGCGTTCTGTTGAGGTAATACCAGCCGGACCAGAAATAATTAATGTTGGTTTGAAAAAATTGAAGCTGCCCAAAGCTTTAGAAATAAAATATTTAAGCATTATTTTTGTTGTTTTATAATCCGCAATCACGCCATCCTTTAATGGCCGATAAGCGCCAATATCGTCTGGTGTACGGCCCAGCATTTCTTTTGCTTCTTTGCCGACTGCTAAAATTTTATTATCGTTCAAATCATACGCAACAATGGTTGGCTCAAAAATAACCACTCCTTTTTTGGGCACAAAAACTATTGTATTTGTAGTCCCTAAATCAATTCCTATTTTTTTAATAAACATATTTTTATACTTCTGCTTCGACTCGTTTAATATTCGCTCCTACTTGCTGTAATCGCTCCTCGATTTTTTCGTACCCTCGATCTACTTCTTCAATCCCTAAAATTTGACTTTTGCCTTTGGCGGCTAAAGCGGCAATAATTAATGTAGCACCGGAACGCAGATCAAAACTTTTAATTTTTGTTCCATAAAGTGGCGTTGGACCAGAAACAAGAATACGATGCGGATCACAGAGAAAAATTTTCGCTCCCATCTGATTTAATTCGTCAACGTATTTGAATCTTCCTTCAAAAAGGGTATCAAAAATTAAACTATCGCCTTCGGCCTGAGTGGCCAATACGGCGAAAGGAGCTTGTAAGTCTGTAGGAAATCCTGGGTAAGGCAGAGTTTGAATTTTAGTCGCTTTCAAAGAACTACTTCTGCCTTCGATATTAACTTTGCTGCCTTCTATTTTATACAAGACTCCCATTTTTTTCAAATTACGAAAGACCATTTCTAAATAAGAAGCGGGCACATTATTAATTTGAAGATTGCTCTTTGTTGTTGCTGCCAGACTAAAGAAAGTTCCGGCTTCGATATAATCAGGCCAAATAGTATGCTCCGCACCTTTTAATTTTTTCTTTCCTTTAATAACAATGGTGTGCGTTCCCAACCCTTCAATCTCCGCACCCATAGCCTTTAGAAATTCGCCCAATTCTTGAACATGAGGTTCAGCGGCTGCCAGATGAATTTCGCTTCTTCCTTCAATACTGGCCAAAAGCATCATTAAATTTTCTGTGGCTGTTACACTGAATTCGTTCAGGCAAACAACAGCTGGTTGAAACTGCTTCGGAGCTTTAAGATAATATTTTTCTGATTCTTCTCTTTCCAAAACTGATTCAACGCCCAGATCAGCAAACCCTTCAAAATGTGTATCTAAATTACGTGCGCCTATATGGCAACCGCCGGGCTTGGCAATCTTTAACTCGCCAGTCCGAGCCAAAACTGGTCCGGCCACTAAAAATGAGGCTCTAATTTTTCTCACTAATTTTGTATCAGCATCGCTTAAAACATTTTTTGCTTGAATACGAATTGTTCTTTCATCTAACCATTCGATTTCCGCCCCTAAATTTTTTAAAATATCAATCATCACTAATACATCAGTAAGCAGCGGAATATTTTTAATCACACAAGGCTCGTCTGTTAAAAGACACGCTGGCAAAATAGCCAACGCACCATTTTTGGTGCCTCCCACCGTAATCTCGCCTTTTAATTCTTTACCTCCCTCAATTTCAAAAATTTGACTCATCATCTTTAATTTAAGACAAAAGAAAGAAAAAAGCAAATCAAAAA
>JAQVHD010000005.1 GCA_028696375.1 Minisyncoccota bacterium | reverse complement strand
CAGACTCTTGCCTTACCACTTGGCTACCAGGCCAAATTTCCTTCCTATCCCTCTTATATAAATAACCGAATATCTTTTAAAAATCAAGGGCGAAGACATCAATTTAATTTTTTTTTCTTTTCGCCTGCCGAGCCTCTTTTTTAATCCGGTACAACAAAGCATCAATATGGGCCGCTTGAGCTTCAGATTCATCATAAACAATCTTAATTTTAGGCACGGGATGAATATTCAGTTTTTTATTAAGCAATTGCTGCAACGCAAAAATATTTTTCTGAAAATATTCCTTAACCTCATCTGTAACCGAGGGATAAACGCTAATAAAAACCTTGGCGTTAGCTAAGTCCTTAGAAACTTCCACCTTACTGACGCTCACAAAAATTCCCTCAGAAAAATTAGCTTCTTTTTGAATAATTTCGGAAAAGAGTTGTTGAATGAGAGTATTTAATTGGCTGATACGTTGCGACGCGGTCATTGATTATTAATTATCTTTTTAATTATCGACAGTGTTTCTTGAAGCACCGTTTCGTTGATTGCTTCAATGTTTAATCGGAGAGTGCCGGGCTCAGTTTGCGAGGCTCGAAGATTAAATTTGAAATCTTTACTCCACACGGTTAAACCATCGCTTTTATTAATTTTGGCTTTAGCAAATATCTTCTCTATTTTTTGAAAAATTTTTCCAATTTGATTTGGATTTTTCACCTTAAAATTTATTTCGGGAAGAACTACTCCTTTCATAAACTGACGCGCTAATTCATCGATATTTTCTTTTTCCGAAGCTAAAAATTTAAGTAGCATTAAAAAAGAAAAAATACCAGAATCCGCAAAGAAAAAATCTTTCCAATAATAATGACCTGATTTTTCAATTCCCAACAGAGCTTTATTTTTTCTCATGGCTTGTTTGAAAAATCCGTGGCCGGCTGGCGAATAAATTATTCGAAAATGATAGTGACGCGCAAGATTAATGAGAAATCGACCACAGCGATAATCAACAATGGTTTTTTTGGGTGTTTTATTTTTCATTAATTCAACAAAAAAAGCGCCAATCACATCTCCTAAAATCTGCTCCCCTTTTTGATTAAATACATGCATCCGATCCCCATCACTATCGAATTGAACAACAAAATCGCATTTTCGTTCTCTGATTAATCTCTTTGGGATGGGTCGATGGACAAATTGCAAATTGAGTTTTAATTCCTTTTTAACTATTTCTAAAATTAACTGGCTCGCTTTGGGACAGCAAACTAAAATGTTTTTTTGCTGAAGTGCTTTTTGCTTTTTTTCAATCTGAGTCTTTTGCAAAAGAAATTGACTATAATCATTTAAAAAATTTTTTCTAACTAATTTACCCTTTGTTAAACCAACAGTGGCTGGCCGATTAAGAATATCGATGAATTGCAACAGCCAATTTCCAGAAATAGCATTGAGTTCTTGCGTATAAATTTTTAAACCAGTGTAATTTTCGCTTAAATGGGAACCCGTAATAATAAATCCTAAATCGAAGTGATGTTTTTTTATTAAAAAATAAAGCATGGGTGCAGTAATAACGCCAGCATCCACCACTTCAACATTATTTTGTAATAAACCCTGAATAAGATTTTTAATAAGAACGGCGCCGCTTGGCCGACTATCACGGCCGACCACAATTTTTAATCTGCGGTGAGGTAATTTTTTTTGCTTCTGTAAAATCAGCGGCAAATTATAACCTAATCGCCACAAAACATCGCCATTAATCTCTTTGGGATAACGACCTCGGATATCGTAGGTTAAAAAAATTTTTTGACTAATTGTTTCCACAATAAATATAGTTTATAATAAAATTGTTTAAAAAGCAAAAGATATGCTTTCCATCGGCATTGTCGGATTACCCAATATTGGCAAATCAACGCTCTTTCAGGCGATCACCAAAAAGCAAGTGGCTATCGCTAATTTTCCTTTTACCACAATTGACCCCAATATTGGTCTCGCGCCGGTAACTGATGAACGATTAGAAAAGATTGCCGAAATCCAAAAATCAAAAAATGTTATTCCTGCTACCGTTAAATTTGTAGATATTGCTGGACTGGTAAAAGGCGCGGCCCAGGGCATGGGGTTGGGTAATCAATTTTTAAGTCACATTCGGGAAACAACAGCCATTGCTGAAGTAGTAAGACTGTTTTCAGCTCCCAACGTTCCTCACGTTGAAGAAAAAATTGATCCGCTGCGTGATTTAGAAATTATTTCAACAGAATTAGTTTTAGCCGATCTAGAAACCTTAGGCAAGGTATTTAAAAAAATTGAGAGTGATGTAAAGCGAAAAGAAAAAACTGCTCAGCAAAAATTTGAATTAATCCAAAAATTAGAAAAACATCTGCAAAATGGTCACTGGGTTTCAACATTTCCATTAAACGAAAATGAAAAAGAATTGATAAAAGAATTCAATTTCTTAACTCAAAAACCGCTTTTAATCGTATTAAATGTTGATGACTCAATTACACCAACAGAAATTGAAAAGATTAAAGAGGAAGTCATCGAACACGTTGGCAGTCAAGTCAGCAAGAATGATATTTTCGCTATTAATTTAGCCAAAGAGCTAGATTTAGCCAGTCTTTCTAAGGAAGAGGCGGCTGAACTCAATATCACTCGTCTTCCTTTTTTGAATACCCTTGATGATCTGATAAAACGAGGCTATGAAGTTTTAGATCTAATTACCTTTTTTACCTCTAATGGGCCCGAAGAAACACGAGCCTGGCCATTAAAACGTGGCTCAACAGTGTGGGAGGCAGCTGGTTTAATTCATAAAGATTTTCAAGACAAATTCATAAAGGCGGAAATAGTTAATTGGCGTGATTTTATCGAATGCGGCTCGTGGGCTAAAGCTCGAGAAACGGGTAAATTAAAAGTGGAAGGACGAGATTATATTGTCAATGATGGAGATATCATCTATTACAAAATTTGATAAAAAACTAAATGGAAAAACAAAATCAGAGCTTGGAGAGTGTTTGGCGAATTTTTGACTTTTTCTTTTATTTTTTTATACTAATTCTCATATGAATACAGCGCTAATTAATGAAGTAACCAAGGATCAATTAAAAAATGTTCCTTTAATAAAAGCGGGGATGCAGGTTCGCGTTTATGAAAAGGTTAAAGAAAAAGACCGAGAACGCATCCAGGTGTTTGAAGGTATTGTTATTGCCCAAAAACACGGCAAGGGCCCTCAGGCAACATTTACAGTCCGAAAAGTTGTAGATGGAATTGGCGTTGAAAAAACATGGCCCCTCCATTCTCCTTCTATTGAAAAGATAGAAATTGTTAGAGCGCCCAAAGTGAGACAATCTAAGCTCTACTTTATTCGTAAACTTTCTCCTACTAAAATTCGACGTAAGCTGTCTGTGTTTAAATCCGTTGTCCCTGAAGAAATAAAAATAGAAGAAATAGAAGAGCAAAATAACGAAATCCAGAACGAAACAGAAGAAAGCAAAGAATAAATAAAAACTTTTCGTTCTTTGATTTTTAATTTCTTCGTCGTGCCCAGGTGGTGGAATTGGTATACACACACGTTTGAGGGGCGTGGGCCTTTTGGCCGTGCGGGTTCGAGTCCCGCCCTGGGCACTGCTAAACGACATGTGATTTTGAATCAGGTCCGAATAGCAAAAATCCCGGCCTAAAGGCCGGGATTTTTGCTATTCTCATTTTCTCAAATTATTTCTTCTTTTTGGTGATAATACCATCTATTAAGCCGTACTCTTTTGCATCTGATGCCGAAAGATAAAAGTCTCGGTCAGTATCTTTTTCTATTTTTTCCAAAGGCTGATTGGTATGTTTAGATAAAATTTCATTAACTTTATTCTTAATCTTTAGAATTTGTTTGGCTGTGATTTCAATTTCTATCGCCTGCCCTTCAGCTCCACCCATTACTTGATGAAGTAGAATTTCCGCATTCGGTAAAGCAAATCTTTTTCCTTTCGTTCCTGCAGCCAAAAGTATCGCTGCAGCCGAAGCTGCTTGCCCAATACAGATTGTTGAAACATCCGGTTTGACATATTGCATCGTATCATAGATGGCCAAGGCCGAAGTAACCACACCGCCCGGACTATTGATATAAAGCTGAATGTCTTTTTTGGCGTCTTCATGCTCAAGAAAAAGTAATTGAGCAATGATGCTATTAGCTACCGCATCATTAATCGGTCCGCCTAAAAAAACAATTCTTTCCTTCAGCAAACGTGAATAAATATCATAAGCACGTTCACCAAATTGCGACTTCTCAATAACTGTCGGGATTAAAAAAGGATATCCTTCTTCATCTATATTCAATTTTGATTGTGTCTTTTTTAAAGCCATAATTATTTTTGATTTTGATTTTCTAAAAACTGAAAGACCTTTTCGTTGGTTAATTTTTCCCTAGTATACTCCATCAGGGCTTCTTTGTCAATTTGACTAACATCAACACCCTCCATCGCTTCTCGATTAATAATTTCATTCATTATTCTTTCAACTTCTTCAGGTGTTGGCGAGCAATTTTCTAACTTAGCAATGGTTCTCAAAATAATAAAACCTTTAAGAGTTTTCTCTGCCTCTTGGCGCAAATCTTTCTTTAAATCTTCTGTGGTTTTATTGGTTTTCTTTAAATAATCATCGAAACTCATTCCTTGTTCCTCTACAAGATGTTTCAAAGAATGAAGTTGATTTTCCGTTTCTCCTTCGACTAAAATTTCTGGCAGTTCAATTTTAGTTCGATTAATCAATTTTTCTAAGACGGCCATTCGAAGACGCTCTTTCTCTTTTACTTCCTTTTCCTCTAAAAGACCCCTTTCGATGGATTTTTTTAAATCATTGAGATCACTAAAATTACCTAAACTTTTGGCCCACTCGTCTGTTAATTCTGGCTCCTGTCTTTCATAAACGCCGTTCAATTTAATATGGAAAGATAATTCTTTATTACGCAAATTTTCATTATGATAATCCGCCGGAACAACAACCTTCACCTCTTTTTCGTCTCCCACCTTCATCCCTTCTAATCGTGTTTCTAAATCTCCGGGATATCTGCCTTCACCAAGAATAAAACGATCAACTTTAGGAAAATCGGAAATTTCCTTTTCTCCTTCCGAGCATTTTATTTCTACTTCAACAACATCTTTTAATTGAGCTGGCCGATCAACAGGTACAATTTTAGCTCGAGATTTTTGAAGCCATTCCAAAGCTTCTTGAATTTCTTTTTTTTCGACCTTTAAATTTTTCTTTCCTTTAAAAACTTCCTGACTTATTTCTTTATAATCTTTTACTTCTGGTTTTGGCAAAATTGCACTTTTAACGACATAAATAAATTCCTCTTTTGGCGCAATTTTTTTAATATTCACCTCTGGTGTTCCAATTAATTCCAAATCTAACTCGTCGGTAATTTCTTTTAAACTCTTTCTGAAGGCGTGGCTGGCGGCTTCATCAAAAATTTTTTCTTCAAGATCAGTGTTTTTAATCAACTCTTCGGGAATATTGCCCTTTCGAAATCCGTCCAGATGGACGTCGCTCAAAACTTTTTCCCTCGCCGTTTGCCAAAATTGCTCCATTTCCTCAGGAGTTAATGAAATTTCTAATTCTATTTGTGATTGGGATAAATATTTTAATGTATGTTGCATAGTTTATTAATTTAAATTTTTATTTCTGAAAAATTTCAATAATTTTTTCAGCAGTTTTTTCACCGATGCCCTTAATTTGCATCAGCTCTTCTTTGGTCGCCGACTTTAATTTCTCTTCATCATAACCATTGTTTTTAAGCAGGTCCATGATTTTTTCTGAAATAATTTTTTTGGGTTGTTCCTGAGTTGCTTCTGAAACAGGCTCCTCAATATTTTCTGATGATTTTTCTTCTGAAAGGGTATCTTCTGAAGCCTCCGCTACACCTCCCTCCACTTTGGCTTCAGGCGCCGACTCGCTTCGAACATCAATTTTCCATCCGGTTAATTTAGCTGCCAATCTTACATTTTGCCCTCCTTTGCCAATAGCCAAAGAAAGTTGATCATCAGGCACAAACACCCTCATTTCTCGGCGCGGCATCATTTCCACCCGAGAAACTTTAGCTGGCGACAAAGCTTGAGCTACAAATTCTTCAGGATCTTCTGACCATTTAATAATATCGATTTTTTCCTGTCCCAATTCATTCAAAACTGCCATAATTCGAGTTCCTTTTTGTCCAACACAAGAACCAATAGGATCTACTCCTTCAACAGTTGAGGTTACAGCGACCTTGCTTCGAAAACCAGGCTCACGAGCAATAGCCATAATCTTTACGACTCCTGAAGCAATTTCAGGCACTTCTAATTCAAACAGTTTTGAAATAAACTTAGGGTGACTGCGCGATAAAATAATCATTGGCCCTCGTCCTGTGTCTTGAACCGCCAATAAATAAAATTTCATTCTTTCACCAATTCGATACCGCTCATTGGGAATAGATTCGTTATAAAACATCACACCATCAACCCGACCCAGATTAACATAAACGTTTCTGTTTTCGATTCGTTGAATAAGGCCGCTAACAATTTCGCCCTCTTTGTTTTTAAATTCTTCGAGAACAGCTTCTTTTTCTGCTTCTCTTAATTTTTGTAAAATAACTTGTTTCGCAGTTTGAGCGGCAATACGACCAAATTCCTCATGGGTTTCCAAAGGAAAAATAATTTCATCGCCCGGTTTGGCTTCAGGTTTAATTTTCACTGCTTCTTCCAGCATAATATGGCGTTCTGGATTAAAACGGATTTTCTTTGCAAGTTCTTCTCCTTGTTGAATCTGCTTTTCAGTTGGTGTTAGTTGAGAAATTTCCTCCTTCTCAGCCACTTCGCCTTCTTCTTCTTCTTTAAGCATGCTGGGATCAACAACGATTTTTACTTGCCAAAATTTTACTTCTCCAGTTTCAGGATCAATCTTGGCTCGAATAATATTATTCTTATTGGCATACTCTTTTTTATAAGCAGCTGCAATTGCCTGCTCAATGGCTTCAAGAATTTTATCTTGAGAAATACCCTTTTCTTCGGCAATTTGGTTAATGGCTGAAAAAAATTCTTTAAGATCAAACATGATTTAATAATTTAATCGACTAAATGAATAATAAAAGTCCGTTTCTTCCGGACTTCTACTTGTTATTATATCAAAAAATTTCCTAATTAGTCAAGTGGCAGAAGACCCAGATGAAATTTTCTCTGTGAAAGACAGCGATCCTCTAATTTGAGGCTATTTAGCGATTGGTAAATTAATGGGCGGCTCGCCTTTTTTGGCTTCAATGCGCCGCACCACCGGCGCTTCCACCACTGTCACTGGGAAGTGGAAAAGAGTAGCAAGTTCTTCGGTATTTAAAACTACTTTACAATCAGAATTGAATTTTCGTTTCAAATAATTTTTATAAATAACTGTCTTTTTCCAAAACTCTTTTTGCTTTTTTAATGGCCAAGTACCTTTTGTAACTGAAGGTTTATATGGTTTAAAGCCATTGAGATTTAAAGTATTAAACTGACGGAAAAAACCCATTGTACTCGTGATGTTTAATCGAGTGAAAGCATTCTGGCGATCAATGTAAACAAAACGAATGGTTACATCAAAAAGTAATTTCGAAATTTTGTTTTGAATTGCCTGCACCACTTCCCTTTCTCCTGGTGTCAAATGCTGCATCAAGCCCGGCGATCCTTCACTCCCCTTATCCTCTGACCACTCCGGTGGTTTAAAAGGAGCCTTTACCAAATTATAAAGAAATTCTACAACGTAGTCCCAATAAGAACGCGGCACAGCCTCCTTTTTTCCAATCAATTTATTAACAATTTTTTCACCTTCTTTTTTACATTTATCATCTGCGGGTTTTACTAATAATTGAATCCAGATCTTCTCATCCGATTCCAACTTGCTGATGGTTTCCATTAAACTGGATAAGGGATCAATAGTTTTTTCTTCTTTTTGCGCTTCAAAAAATGGATAAGTTAAAATTGGGTAGGGTGCTTCTTTCACAAAGGTAAAATCCAATCCCCACAAATCCCAAAATTTATTAGGCAACATTGAAGAAAAAGTTTGGGTATAATCATCCACCTCGATCAACTCCAAATCAGGATACTGGGCATACATCTGAGATTCGACTAAATGACGATAATCCTTTGGCGTACGAATATAAAAACCCGCCCCACCGCCATTGCCGACGATTTCGAAGCTGATCCAAAGCTGCGTTTTCCCTTCTAACACCCGTTCTTTAAAATTGGGTTTAGAAATTTGAATGGAGTGTAGAGCACTAAAAACATCTTCCATTGATTTGAAGCTTTTTTCAATATATTTAGGAATTTTAATTTCAAAAATAGTATACTCAACTTTAGAAAGAAATTTCTTTTTAACGTAATCAAGCCAAAGACGATAATCGGCTTCAAAAAAAATGATGGGTAAGATAATCCACCACACCCATCCTAACAGATGCCAGACTGCTATTAAAACACCTTGCAAAATTGCTAATGCTTCGGCCATTATTTTTTATCTTTCGTCGACTGAATCAAGCTATAACGCCTGTCAGGCAATTTCTTGAATAACGTTTTATCTTGAAGATTAATCAACACTGTCGCTTCTTTAACAAAACGCTGTTTTCTTACTTCCTCTAAAATTTCCCGATAAGTCATCGGTCTTTTCTTTAAAATAGAAATAATAATATCTTTTGTTGTTCCGGGTTGATATCCCCATTCACGCAAAGCATAAAGACCCCGTCCGACCAAAACAAATTCATCGCTCCTGATTAATTCGTTATGAAGCGTGTTCAGAGCCGTTCGTTTCCCGTTAAAATTTAGCTCATTAACTGCTTTGGCAATTTCTTGATAGCTCATCGGACGGTTAGCTTTACGTAATGCTAGCATTGCTTTTGCTCTAACATTTTTAGGTCTGATTAAATCCCAATCAACCAAACCAAATTCACCAAACGGATTAAAACCAAATCTTTTCGAAATATCCAAATAAGAAATTAAAATACTCTCATTATGAATACGAAATTCTCTCATTGTTTTGCGCAAAAGTAATTGATAACCATCTAAAGGCAGGGGTTTTTTAATAGTTTTTAATTCATGTTCAACAAATTTATAAATATTAATGGCTTTTTTCAAAAATTCTTCTTTAAGATACCAGTTAGAATAAACATCGGGCTTTTCGAAAAAATAAAAAAAGTCTGGGCTTAAATCCAAAAGAAAATTAATATAATGCTGCCAACGCTCTCGAGTTAATTCATCTTGCCACAATTCAGCTGGATCAGGAGTTAATAAAACCGGCGCCTCTTCTAAGAATCGCTGTTCGCGCCTAACACCGCCTAAAATTTCCAATTGATACTTAATTCTTTCTAATAAATCATTGAGTTCGTCTAAATTCTTTTTTAGAGTTTCCAAAGCCGCTTCCTCAATTTGACGAATGCGTTCCCGCGTTAAACCTTTTTCCTGCCCAATGGCCTCTAATGTCATTGGCTTCTCTCCGTGAAGACCATATCGTTTTTCAATTACTTCTCTTTGCCGTTCGGTCAGGATTCCAATAAATTCTTTTAAAGTTGTGGTTAAATCTTTCTCTGTCATGTTAGTTTTTTTATATTACTAAACAATATTAGTAAGTTTTTTATGTTTTGTCAAGATTTTTTCCGTCGTCGGGCATGAAAAGCTTGGTAAATTTCTTTTAGTTCTCTATCCGTGATATGAGTATAAACTTGAGTGGTGCTAATATTGGAATGTCCTAAAAGCATTTGGACTGAACGCAAGTCAGCACCATTTTGTAAAAGATCGGTGGCAAACAGATGGCGGAGTGTATGAGGCGTAACTTTTTTAACAATTCCTGCCTTCTTCGCATAAAAATTAATTAAACGCTCAACAGTTCGAGGAGTAATCCGTCCAATCACTTCGTTGTTATTTTTTGATTTTTTAAAAGTAACAAAGAGAGGTTCTTCAATATCCGTTCTCTTATCCAAATATTTTTTTAAAGCTTCTCTCGCTGAGCCAGAAAGAAAGACCAGCCGAATTTTTCCTCCTTTACCCTTAACACTGAATTCTCCCCTCTCCAAATTAATACTACTTCGATTTAACTGACATAATTCTGAGATACGCAATCCTGTAGCAAATAACATTTCGAGAATTGCTCGATCACGAAGTCCTTTTAAGGAATGGCCTTCCGGTGCATTGAGCAACCTTTCTAACTCCTCAAAACTGATAAGCCCAATTTCATTGCGTGTTACCCGAGCTAATTCCACCTGTTCTGCCGGCAAAGACTCAACCCCTATTTTACTTAAATACTTCAAAAAACCACGCAGAGCAATAATGTAATAATTTTGAGTAACTTTTTTTAAATTGCCTTTTATGCCTTCAGAGCGGTTCAAATAAAGTCGAAATTGACGCACGTTGTCTAAAGTAATATCTTGCGGAGTTAATTGATCTATCTTTTTGTTTAATCGTTCACTTAAAAATTTGAAAAATTTTGCTAAATAGCGATCATAATTTTCCACCGTTTTTGAACTCCTGTTTTTTTCAATTTCTAAGTATTCAAGATATTGTTTTTTTAATTCCAAAAGTGTTTTTTGATTCATAATTCCTTTTTTATTATAGCACTATTTTCCTTCTTGCAAAATTCATTTTATTGTGATATAGTACCCTTAATATGTTAAAGAAAGAGGAAAAAACCAAAATTGTCAGTCAGCATCGCCAACACGAAAAAGATACTGGCTCCACAGAAGTCCAAATTGCCTTGCTTACTGAACAAATCAATAAATTAACGGATCATCTGAAAAAGCATCCCCAAGACAATGCTTCGCGTCGTGGTCTTTTGAAAATGGTTTCCAAAAGAAAAAAACTTCTTAATTTTCTTGAAAAGGAATCAGCGAGTCGTTATGAAAAACTGACTCGATCCTTAAATCTAAAATGATTTTATGATTATCAAATATAAAGATCAACGCGTAGCAATTTTTTTTGACATTCAAAACCTTTATCATTCGGCTAAAAATCTTTATCATGCACGAGTGGACTTTTATGAAGTTTTGAAGGCGGCAACGGCTAATCGCAAATTAGTAAGAGCTATTGCTTACGTCGTAAAAAGTGACGCCGTCGAAGGAGAGTCTTCTTTTTTTGAAGCTCTGGAAAGAATTGGCATTGAACTCCGGATGAAAGAATTGCAAGTTTATCCCGATGGTTTAAAGAAAGCTGATTGGGACATCGGAATGGCTGTAGATGCCATTCGACTTGCTCCTTCTGTTGACAGTGTTATTCTCGTAACGGGTGACGGCGATTTCTTGCCTCTGATTGAATATCTTCAAGCTCTTGGTAAACCTGTTGAAGTACTTGCATTTGGACGAAGTGCTTCTGCTAAATTAAAAGAAGTGGCTGATGAATTTATTGATTTAGAACAAAATCCACAAAAATTTCTTATAAAAAGTCCTTTAATAAAAAAATCAAAATCAAGATTTCCGCGATAACTTCAAAGACTTCTTGAAAATTTCTTCCAGAAGCAATTTAGAGCAGAAGAGAGAACTTTATTTAAATTTTCTCTTCTGCGCTAAATAAGAAATTGTTTCTGGAAATTTCTTTTTATGTTAAATGAGAAAGTTTTTTCATTAGATATTGGCGGCCGAATGCTGACCGTCAAATTTACCCCCCTCGCTCCACAAACGAATGGGGCAGTTTTGGTTCAATACGGAGAAACTACTGTTCTTGTTACGGCCACAATGGGAAAAATAGATCGTCTGGAAAGCGGTTTTTTCCCATTAGTTGTTGACTACGAGGAGCGTTTTTATGCTGCGGGGAAAATTTTAGGCAGTCGCTTTGTTCGACGTGAAGGCAGGCCTTCGGAAGGCGCCATTTTAACCGCCCGCCTTATTGATCGCTCAATCAGGCCTCTTTTTGACCAAAGCATGAGACGGGAAATTCAGGTGGTCGCTACCGTTTTATCCATTGACACTGATAATGACCCGGATTTCCCTGCTCTGATTGGCGCCTCCATTGCTTTAGCCACCTCAGATATTCCTTGGAATGGCCCAATCTCTGCAATCCGTATTGGCTTAGTTAACAATGAATTTAAAGTGAACCCCACCTACCAAGAAAGAAATGAAGGACAACTGGACTTCTTCTTAAGCAGCGCTGACAACAAAATTACAATGCTTGAAGTTGGCGGCGACGAAGTCCCTGAAGAAAAAATTTTACAAGCTACTAATATAGCCTTAACAGAAATTGAGAAACTCCAAAAATTCCAATCGGAGATAATTAAAGAAATGGCTAAACCTAAAACCAGCGTTGTCCTAAAACAAATAGATCCTACCATCCGCAGTAAAACTAAAGAATTTATCCAAGATAAGCTAGAAGACGCTATTTATACAACAGATAAAATGGGACGAGCTTCAAAATTGAGCGAGCTTAAAAAATCGCTGGAAGAATATTTAAAAAATGACGGATTAGATGCCACTGACATAAATGAAGCCTTTTTTGTTTTAGAAGAAGAGATCGATGCTTTGGTGCATAAAAATATTCTGGAAAATGACAAAAGACCTGATGGCCGCGCGCTTGATGAAATTCGTCCCATTCATTGCGAAGTGGGCGTCATCCCCCGCGTTCATGGTTCTGGTCTTTTCATCCGAGGCACTACTCAAGCTTTATCAATCATTACCTTAGCGGCTCCCTCACACGCTCTCACTGTTGAGACTATTGAAGAGTGTGATACCAAACGTTTCATTCACCATTATAATTTTCCTCCCTATTCTGTAGGCGAAATTTCTTCGATGCGTGGACCCGGACGTCGAGAAATTGGTCATGGCGCCTTAGCAGAAAAATCCCTCTATCCGATTATCCCTAACAAAGATGAATTTCCTTACACTATCAGAATTGTCTCGGAAATTTTATCTTCCAACGGCTCCTCCTCAATGGCTTCAGTTTGCGGTTCGTCTTTAGCTTTAATGGATGCTGGCGTGCCTATCAAAAAACCCGTAGCTGGCATTGCCATGGGACTTATGCTGGACAACGAATCTCATTATAAAATTTTAACAGATATCCAAGGCCCAGAAGATCATTATGGTGATATGGATCTCAAGGTAGCCGGAACTTCTGATGGTATCACGGGAATGCAAATGGATGTTAAAATTACAGGCATTACGCCCAAAATTTTAGAAGAAGGGCTAGCGCAGGCAAAAAAAGCTCGTCTGCAAATTCTTCAAAAAATAGCTGAGGTAATTGAGAAACCGCGAACGAGTCTTTCTCCTTATGCACCTAAAATATTTACCATGCAAGTTAATCCTGAAAAAATCAGGGATATTATTGGATCCGGAGGTAAAACTATCAACGATATCATCAAGCGCACCGGCGTAGAAATTGATATTGATGAAGATGGCCAAGTATTTATTACGGCGCCAACGGATGATGCCGGCCACCAAGCCATGGAAATTATTAAAGACATAACCTATGAGTTTAAAGAGGGCGATATTGTCACAGGTACAGTAAGCCGCATTCTCGAATTTGGCGCAATCGTTGATTTAGAACATAACCGTGATGGACTGCTTCATATTTCTGAAATTGCGGATCGACGCATTGATAAAGTCGAAGATGTTTTAAAGGTAGGCCAAACCCTAACCTTAAAAATAATTAAAATTGACGAAACGACAGGTCGCATCAATCTTTCCCTCAAAGCTTTACAATCCCCTGATAATTATTCCAGCCCAAATCAATTACCCAATGAAAAATCTTCAGAAAGACGTTCAAATTATCAGAAACATTCTTCCTATCAAAACCGCAATCAATCTCGCAATCAGCGTCGTCGCCGAAACTAAAAGCTGGAATATTTAAAAAATCAGCCACTGAACAGTGGCTGATTTTTTAAAATTTTATTCTTTCTTTGATTTTTCTTTATTATTTTTTTCTTCTTTTTCTTTCTCTTCTAATCGTTTCTTGAAACCTGTTCCGACTGGCACGAGTCTACCAATAATTACATTTTCTTTTAAGCCACGGAGGTGATCTACTCGTCCTTCAATAGCTGCCTTTATTAATACTCTTCTCGTTTCCTGGAATGAAGCAGCAGCCAAGAAACTCTCGCTAAATAATGCAGAACGAGTAATGCCCAAGAAAAGCTGAATGGCTCTTGCTGGTTTTTTACCTTTTTCTTTCAATTTCTTATTTTCCTCTAAAAATCTTGACTTAGAAACTACATCACCCGCCAGAAAGTCACTGTCTCCTGGATTTTTAATTTTCACCTTATCAAACATTTGGCGAATCATAATTTCAATATGCTTGTTATTAATAGATACACCTTCTGACACATATATCCTTTGAATTTCACTCAAAATATATCTCTCAACAGTCTGACGATCTGTTACTCTCAATAATTCCTTTAAATCAATATCACCAAAACTCAACTTCTGACCCGCTACAACATGTTCTCCTTCTTTCACTAAAATTCTTTTAGTTTTAGGAATCGAGTACTCATCCAATTCCACTATTTTTGATTTGCTAGGTTTTTTACCTTTCCGATTTTTTTCTTTAGAAATAGTATCGGGTTTAATTCTAATAATGACTTCTTTATCCTTACCTTCTATTTTTGCTACTGTGCCATTAACTTCGCTTATGACCGCCTTATTGCGAGGAATGCGGCATTCAAATAATTCCTCAATACGTGGTAAACCATGAGTGATATCTTGACCCGCTACGCCGCCTGTATGAAATGTCCTCAGGGTTAATTGAGTGCCGGGCTCTCCAATTGATTGAGCAGCCACAATACCAATGGGAGTACCCAATGTTACTGGTGTATTATAAGCCAAATCATTGCCATAACATTTAGCACAAACGCCCCATAAAGTTTTACAAGTAATGGGAGAGCGAATTTTGAGCTCTTGAATATTTGATTCTTCAATTAATTCAGCAGCCTCTGCGCTAATAATTTGATTGGCCTTTACTATCACTTTATTCTTGATTTTTATGTCTTCTAAACTGGTTCTTCCTACGATCTTGGCGCTAAACCGATGTCCGTATTCAACGCCGTCTTGCCGACAAACAGTCATACCGCTCGTTGTTCCGCAATCTTCTTCGGTAACAATAAGTTCTTGAGCTGCATCAATTAAGCGTCGCATTAGATAACCAGCGTTAGCGGTTTTTAAAGCTGTATCGCTTGAACCTTTTCGAGCGCCATGGCTGGCAATGAAATATTCCAACACTGTCAGCCCTTCTTTATAAGAGGATAAAATCGGTAATTCGATAATTTCGCCTTTTGGATTCTGAACCAATCCCTTCATTCCCATCATCTGACTTAATTGACCCCACGAACCACGGCTACCAGAATCAAAAATCTGAAAAACAGAATTATCAGGTAGTAAAACTTTGGAGATGTTTTTGGCAATTTGAGAAATGCTATTTTCCCAAACTTTTATTGCATGAACTCTTTTCTCTTCTTTAGAGAGAAGAGCGTCATTAAATTGTTGCTCAATGACCTTAATCTCCTTCCTCGCTTCTCCAATAATAGCTTCTTTTTCTTTCGGAACTACTAAATCAGACATTGACCATGTTATACCTGAAACTGTCGCATAGTTAAAACCAATGGCTTTTATTTTATCCATTACTTCAATAACTTTATCACTTTCGAAATATTTAATAATAAAATCCGTTAATTGACTAATAAATTTCTTTTCTACCACATCAGCAACGAATGGAAAATCTGAAGGAAATATTTCATTAAAAATGATTTTACCTACTGAAACATCAATTAAGGCATTAGGATTTTCGTATTTTTCCGCTATCAGCACGCCGCCCATTTGTTTTAAATATTTCTCCTTATAGGGCCTCATTTTTATTCGTGCCTTCAAATCAACAAATTTGTTTTCATAAGCCAGCATGGCTTCTTCTGGCGAAGCGAATATTTTTCCCTCACCCTTCCGATTGTCTAAAATTTTGGTCAGATAATAGCAACCTAAAATAATATCTTTGGTTGGATTAACAATGGGTTCTCCATTGGCCGGTTTTAAGAAGTTGTGCGAGGAAAGCATCATTTCTCTAGCTTCTTTTTGAGCTTCTTGAGTTAAAGGTAAATGGACTGCCATTTGATCGCCATCAAAATCCGCATTAAAAGCTGTACAAACCATCGGCGGAATTCGAATGGCCAAATCTTCAATCAAAACCGGTTTAAAGGCCTGGATACCTAAGCGATGCAGCGTAGGAGCTCGGTTCAACAAAACGTAGCGATCTTTGATGACTTCTTCAAGAATTGCCCAAACCTCAGCTGGTCCTTGATCAATTAATCGATTAGCGTTGCGAATATTGAAAACGAGCCCTCTTTCTAAAAGTTTATTAACTACAAAAGGTCTAAACAATTCCAAAGCCATCGTCTTTGGAATACCGCATTCATAGTGCTTTAATTCCGGACCAACCACAATAACTGAACGACCAGAATAATCTACTCGTTTACCTAAAAGATTTTGACGAAAACGTCCCTGCTTGCCTTGTAAAATATCGGCCAAAGATTTTAATGGTCTCTTTTGAGCGCTCGACTGAATTTGAGTTTTGCGCGCGCCATTATCAATTAAGGCATCCACTGCTTCTTGAAGCATTCTTTTTTCATTGCGAATGATAACTTCCGGCGCATTCAACTCAATCAGTTTTTTCAAACGATTATTGCGATTAATAACGCGGCGGTATAAATCATTCAAATCAGAAGTAGCATAACGTCCGCCATCAAGCGCTACCATTGGTCTCAAATCAGGAGGTAAAACAGGAATAATAGTTAAAAACATCCATTCTGGTCGCAAATTATTTCTTAAAAATGATTTTACTAATTTTAATTGAAGTAGAATTTTTTTCTTATCACCTTTCTGCGTTTTAAAAGACTTTATTAATTCCTTTTCTCTTTTTTTCAAATCAATCTGCTCTAATAATTTTACAATCGGTTCACTTCCAATACCGGCTTCAAAAATATGACCGTAACGTTTACTCAATTCCAAATATTCTATTTCCGAAATTATTTTAAGAGGTTCAAGGCTGTTCAATTCATTCAAATGATGACGATACAAAACATCGAGCATGTTCGCCTTATCTGTCTTTTTTCTTTTAACATTATATTCTTGCTGTAATTCAGCTATCGCCTTTTTCTTTTCTTCATTATTCACCTTAGTAATAATATAAGCGGTATAATAAATTACTCGCTCTAATTGTTGCTGATTGACACCCAAAAAGAGAGCTATTTGTGAAGGAATACTCTTTAAAAACCAAATATGAGCCACAGGGCAAGCCAAAGCAATGTGCCCCATTCTTTCTCGGCGCACGCTAGAGCGGGTTACTTCTACGCCGCATTTATCGCAAATAACGCCTTTATAGCGAACTCTTTTATATTTACCACAATAACATTCCCAATCTTTAGTAGGACCGAAGATTCTTTCGGAAAAAAGACCATCCTTTTCTGCTCTTTGAGTGCGATAGTTGATTGTTTCGGGTTTAGTAACCTCTCCATGACTCCAAGAGAGAATTTCTTTAGGAGAAGCTAGTTTTAATTTAATGGCATTAAAATCTTCTGGTAACATATAATTTTATTTTATTATTCTGGATTTTGATCCGTATTATTTTGACCCTGTTGCGATTTTTGCTTTTGATTATTGTCTGTTAAATATTTATTATCAATCATTGCTTCGGCAAATAATTTTCCTCCCTCCTCTTCTAAAGATTGCACTTTGCCTTTAACGCCTATTAATTCGACATCCAAAGCCAGACTTTTAAGTTCGCTAACAAGAACATGAAAAGAGGCAGGAATATTCGGACTCTTAAAATCTTGCCCTCGTACAATGGCTTCATAAGCAGCAATTCTACCTTTGACATCATCTGATTTAATCGTCAACATTTCTTGAAGCGCATAAGATGCTCCGTATCCTTCGAGAGCCCATACCTCCATTTCTCCAAAACGCTGACCGCCCAATTGGGCTTTTCCCCCCAACGGCTGCTGGGTAATTAACGAGTAAGGACCAATGGAACGCATATGAATTTTATCTTCAACCATATGCACTAATTTCATCATATAAATATACCCGACCATTACCGGACCGCCGAATGGTTCACCCGTCCGACCATCATATAAAGTTGTCTTTCCATCTTCGGGCAATCCCGCTGCTCGAAACTCATTTCTAATATCTTCTTCTGTTGTGCCACTAAAAACTGGAACAATCGCTTGATAACCAAGTTCGTGAGCCGCCCATCCCAAATGAGTCTCTAAGATTTGACCTAAATTCATACGCGACGCAACGCCCAAAGGATTTAAAATAATATCCACTGGTGTTCCATCAGCCAAATAAGGCATATCTTCTTCAGGCACAATCTTAGAAATAACACCTTTATTGCCATGCCGCCCTGCCAGTTTATCACCCGCCATAATTAATCGACGCTGAGCCACATCAATTTGAATTCTTTTAATAATCCCCGGTTCTAATTTATCGCCTCGATCGCGAGAAAAAATTCTAATTCCCACTACTCGGCCTCGTTTGCCATGTTTCAAGACCAAAGACGTATCTTTAATATCTCTCGCTTTTTCACCAAAAATAGCCCTCAGCAATCTTTCTTCTGAAGTTAATTCTCCTTCTCCTTTCGGAGAAATTTTTCCGACAAGGATATCACCACTTTTGACCTCAGCACCTATTCTTACAATTCCTTCTTCGTCCAAATCCTTTAGTTTTTCCAGAGAAACGTTGGGAATATCCAAAGTGGTCATTTCCGGACCTAACTTAGTTTCTCGAACATCGCAAACAAAATTTTCAATATGAATTGAAGTAAATAAGTCATCCCGGACCACGCGTTCGGAAAGAATAACTGCATCCTCATAGTTAGCACCGCCCCATGAAACAAAAGCTACTAATAAATTTTTACCCAAAGCCAACATACCATCTTTGGTTTGCAAACTATCAGCCAAAACATCACCTTTCTTTATTTTTTGCCCTTTTGCAACAATGGGTCTTTGCGAAATACAGGTATACTGATTAGCCCGAACAAAATTACGTAAGCGATAATTCTTAAAATTATTTGTTCCTTTAACTTTAATTTTAATATGAGCACCATCTACCTCCACCACTTCACCATCAACATCACTTACTAAAACATGCCCTGAATCCCGCGCCGCTTTAACTTCTAATCCCGTACCAACAAGAGGCGCTTCGCTTGACATATAAGAAACGGCCTGCCTCTGCATGTTAGAGCCCATCTGCGCTCGATTCGCATCATCATGTTCCAAAAACGGAATTAAAGACGTAGCCACGCTTAAAATTTGAGACGGTGAAATATCGATGAAATTGATATCTTCACGTGGATAAAAACCCGGCTCGCCCTTGTATCGAGCCTCCACCACTTCATCAACAATTCTTCCCTTGTTATCTATTTTCACATTTGAATGGGCAATATAGTATTTATCTTCTTCATAGGCATCAAGGTAAACTATTTCATCGGTTACTTGCCCCTTTTTCACTCGAAAATAAGGCGTCTCGATAAAACCTAAACGATTTAACCGAGCAAAAGTAGATAAATAAGTAACTAATCCTACATTTGCACCTTCTGGTGTTTGAATAGGACAAATTCTTCCATAGTGGGTGGGATGCACATCGCGTACTTCAAAGCCTGCTCGCTTACGATGCAAACCACCCGGCCCCATTGCCGATAAACGGCGCTTATGTTCTAGTTCCGCTAAAGGATTTTCTTGAGCTAAAAACTGAGATAATTGAGAAGTACTGAAAAATTCCCAAACGATGGCCATCATCTGCCGCGCATTAGTCAATTGAGCAGGCACTAAACTATAAATATCCAAAGTGGACATTCGATCTTGAATGGTTCTCCTCATTCTCATAATTCCCACTCGCAAGCGATTTTGTAAAAGTTCACCTACTGCCCTAACTCGACGATTACTCAAATGATCAATATCGTCCGGTTCAACTGTTTCGTTATTATTAGAACGAATAATTAATTTAATTACATCGATAAGATCATCTAATGAAAGCAGCCGACTCGCTGTTCCTGTGGCTTTTGTCCCTCGATTAAGTCTTTGATTTAATTTAAATCTGCCTGCTTCACCCAAATCATAACGATCTTCACGGAAAAACATTCCTTCGATTAAACCACGCGCATTATCTGGCGTTGCCAAATCACCCGGTCTGATTCGCTTATAAATTTCTACTAAAGATTCATTTCGATTTGTCGCCGTATCTTTCGCTAAGGTTTTTTCAATATATTTTATTTCGCCCGTATCCACATCGGCAAAGGTTTTTAAGATGCTCTCTTTGTTTTCCAAACCAAAAAGGCGTAATAAACACGTTACGGGTACTTTTCGTTTTCGATCAATTTTAACATAAATAGCCGAATCTAAATCGGTTTCGAGTTCGAGCCAAGCTCCTCGATTAGGAATAATTTTAGCTCCAAACAACTTTCTTCCTCTGCCTTGCGTTGCTGTAAGATACAAACCGCTCGAACGAATTAGCTGTGAAACAACAGTGCGCTCCACGCCATTGATAATAAAAGTACCCCGACTCGTCATCATCGGGATTTCACCAAAGTAAACTTCCTGTATTTTCTTTTCATTGGTTTTGTTATTAACCAATTTCAATTTCACTCGCAAAGCTGCTTCGTAAGTAAGATTCTTTTCCTGACTCTCAATTTCATTAAATTTAGGCTCATCAAAATAGTAATCCTCAAAGTATAATTCTAAGTCTTTGCCTGTATAGTCTTTAACCGGAGAAATTTCATCAAAAAGTTCCCGCAATCCTTCCTTCAAAAACCATTCGTAAGATTTAATTTGAATATCGGCCAAATGAGGGAGATATTCCAACGTTTGAAGAGAACGAGGGAATTTAGAAAAAATTTTTTGGTTGGGCATAGAAATAAAAAGAATTAATTTTTAATTATTATTTATTAAAGAAGGTAAACTGTTTTAAAAAGGTTGATACGAAACGAAGACCCACTAAATGGGTTATGAGATCGAATTTATCTTTATTATACAAAAATTGATTTCACTCGAATAAAATTATTTAAAATATTTTGAGCCACCTTCTTTATAAATATTTCCTTTATCCTATTCAAAAAATTTTTTTTGTCAAGAGAAAATAAGAGTTCTCCTTTAAATTGTCAGATTCTTTGCCAGACTGAAGTTGAACAAATTGCTGGCAAAGATCAATGGGGGAGTTTTTCTGAATTCTTCTCTTTTTTCGTTTCTTCCTGAATTTGTTCCGGAGTGCGAATCATTTTTAATCGTTTCCCGCCTATATATTTAATTATAACATATTTAAATAAAAAAATCAATAGCAAAATTCAAAGTGGGGTCCGCTTTCTTTATCCGCGCGCAATCAATGCAAATTCCCCTTCTTCAAAAGTCAGCATCAGTTCATCGCCGCGTTTGAGTTCTCCCCGCAAAATCTTTTCGGCTAATATGGCTTTAACATTATCCGAAATAGCATTACGCAATGGCCGCGCGCCATAAACAGGATCATATCCAATTTTTACCAATTGATTCACTGCTTTATCATCAAAAGACAATTTAATTCCCTGTTCTGTTTCCAAAGTTTTGGCAAGATCGGCTAAATTTAATCGAGCAATTTGAATTAAATCCTCGGGCGACAGCGGCTTAAAAACAATAATATCCGAAAAACGGTTGAGCAATTCTGGCCGAAAATAATCAGTTAATTTTTTCTTCAATTCCGTTGCGATTTGCTCCATTGGCACGCCTGCCTCGATTCTTTCTTTGATTAATTCTGAGTGAGCATTCGAGGTAGCAATAATAATAGTATTAGTAAAATCAATCACCCGACCCAGATTATCGGTCAGCCGACCATCGTCAAAAACAGAGAGAAAAACATTCAGCAAATCCGGATGCGCCTTCTCAAACTCATCTAATAAAATTAGAGAGAAGGGTTTTTGTCGCACGGCTTCAGTTAAAGCACCCGGCTTATCTCCTTCGGGCGTGCCCACGAAATCAAAGATACTTTTTTTGTCCTGATATTGAGACATATCAAAACGAATCATATTATTTTCTGATCCAAACTGAATTTTGGCTAAAATTTTAGAAAGCTCCGTTTTGCCCACGCCCGTTGGTCCCACAAAAAGAAATGTAGCAATTGGCCCTCCTTTCCGCGATAATCCAGCACGATATTCCCTCAACGCTTTACTGACTTCTTTAACAGCTTCTTCTTGATCAATTAAACGCTGATGAATGAGTTCTTCCAAATTAAGTAATTTGGCGGCTTCTTCTTTTTCTGCAAACTTTAGAGGAACATTAACTTTTTCCTGACTCACACGAATAACATCATCGCCCGTTAAAACTTTCTGTTTTAAATTACGCACATCAGCTAAAACTTCTTTTAATAGATCGTCCGCGCTGGTGGGTAGCATCTGGTTTCTAAAATAGCGATGCGCAATTTTAACCGCATTTTTGATAGCAGGATAGGTAATTTTTATTTTATAAGTTTTCTCCAAAATCAAAGAAGAATATGTCAGGAAAAGAATCGATTCTTCCTCGCTCAACTCATTAACGGGAATAACTTCAAAAGTTGACATAAAATCTTCGCGCGGTTCAATTTCTGTTTTAAATATACTAGGAGTCGTGGCACCAATTACCTGAAATCTACTTCGTGATAAAATTGGCAACAAAACTTCGGCGGCACTCAGGTAATTTTGACCTGAGGTTTTAAGTAAATTATGAATATCGGGGATAAAAAGAATAACATTGCCGGCATCCAAAATTTCTTTCACAATCCGTTGCACGCGGGCAGTCACCTCTTGAGGCTGGCAACCAGAAACCAATTCATCGATAGAAAGCATTACTAATCTTTTATCAAAAAGCTCCGACGGAACTTCGTCTTTAACAATTAAATAGGCAACGTGACGAACAATAGCGCCAACGCCACTTGATGGTTCGCCAACCAAAAGAGCATTATTACGATTAGCCCGCGACAAAATATTAATAAGCTGACGCACCTCGACTTCATGTCCAACCAAAAAACCAACCTTTTCTGCCCGTGCCAGATCTGTTAAGT
This sequence comes from Minisyncoccota bacterium, assembly GCA_028696375.1. GTDB lineage: Bacteria > Patescibacteriota > Minisyncoccia > UBA6257 > JAAZHW01 > JAQVHD01. Next base: position 4,989 of record JAQVHD010000005.1, on the reverse strand, counting down.
CGTCGCTAACCGAATCCAAAAATGGCGTGGGGCGCGCTGTCCACGCCCGATTCATGATTTTGTGTTTTTCTTCTTTTACCTGTTTGACTAATTCTCTGCGCGTTCGCGGTGCTAAAAATCGGCCAAATTGCTTTTTAAACTCGCTGTAGACAGCAGCAATTTTTACATCATCTGCTTCGATGCGAAAATAATTTTTAACTCGTGCTAGTTCATTGTCTTTAATATAGAAAAGGGCAACAAAAAGATCCCTTGTCTGTAAATAATTTTTATCTCTTAAAAAATATGCACTTACAACAAGATCGTTAACCCTTTTGATTAATTCTTTTTTACTGGGCTTAGTCGGATCTTTCTTTAAGGTTTCTCTAATCGCTCCTTCTAATTCATCTGGGTTAATTTCTAATCGTTCAAAAATTTCTCGAAACTTTCTTTCGTCCAAAAATTCAACTAATAAGTGGAGATAAAAATTGCCGCCCTGTGCTTGGGTTTTTTCAAAAGCATTCACCAAAATTCTTTTTACGGGTGCTTCGCAATAAGGCAAAAGGTTGATTTTGCAATCCGGTTGGGTTATCACCTTGCGTTCAAAAGATCGATCAAAAATTTTATCAGACTGATTAAAATTAATAATGCGATCCAAAATAAAAATGATGCCGAAGTAACCCAAAAAACGAATGGAAGATTCTCGCATCAAAACAAACATTACTGTCAAAACAATGGCTAGTGTCCAAAAAAGAAAAATAAAGAAACGGACTAAAATCCGCTCAAAAAACGTCATTTCAAGCTGGGGGTCACGATAAAAAAATTGTTCTCGTTGTCCTTTGATGCTCATAAACTTTAAATTAAGTAAAGGCTCTAATAATTAAAAAGACGGGGGTTACCGCCCACACAATATAAGCGAACATCACCACTCCAAAAATAGCCAGATAAAGCACTGTTGCAATAGCAATTCTTAAAGTACGGAAGATAAAACCCAAAATATAACCGACGACTGTGCGATCCTGATATAATGGTTCAAGCCAATGGCGGGCAGTAATTTTTATAGCAAAAGTCCGATCTAAACTCCTCAATGTTTGAACTAAAAAATTCCAAAATCTAATAAAACTATTGGGGTACCAATGTTTCAAGAATAATTTAATTCGATTAAAAGCAATCGAGATAAGATAAAAAATGAAGAAACGATCTAGGCTCATAGTTTTATTATAAATGTTTCTTATTCTTTCGCCAAGACATTTATTTTTTTGACGTTGTCTTTAAAGAAAATTGACAACCGCAGTACTTTTGATGATAAAGCTGATATTGTTTAGCCAAAAGACGGCTTTTCTGCCACAAATCTTTTTTATCGCCAATAGCCGCAAGAGGTAAAAAGTTCAGGTCATTAGCTTGAGCTATCCTCGAGGCTATTGCGTTAATACCTTCCTCATCTTTAAACGGACTAATCGCCAAAGTCGTAGTGAAATAAGAAGCGCCTTGTTTTTTTGCCAACTCCGCTGTTTTTTCTAAACGCATCTCAAAGCAGATAGGGCAGCGTCTTCCTCCTTCTGGTTCGCTTTCCCAACCCTTCACTCTTTCCAGCCACAGTTCATTTTCATACTCCCCTTCTTCAAAATTTAACTGATAAATCTCTGATAATTTTTTTACTGCCTCCAATCTTCTCTCATATTCCTCCTTCGGCCAAATATTAGGATTGTAATAAAAAAGAGTAATTTCAAATTGATCCTTTAATGCGTCCGCTAACGCCGCCCCACAAACGGCGCAACAGACATGAAGAATTAATTTTGGTTTTTCACTCATAGTAAATTATTCTCGATTCCTAACCGGATCTCTTTCATTAAATCAAGATAAAATTTTAAATTATGAATAGTGGCCAACCGATGATAAAGTAATTCGTTATTTTTATACAGATGGTGAAGATAAGCCACTGAATAATGACAGCACGTTTCGCAACTACAAAAGCGATCGAGACAGTTTCTTTTCTCTTGATATTGTTTTTTGCCAATAGGAATAATTTGATAATTCAATTTTTTTGCTGTCACAATCTTTTTATTCGTCCGCACAAAAAGTTCACCGTGCCGTGCGTGTCGAGTGGGAATAACGCAATCAAACATATCCACGCCATTTTTGACCGCTTCAAAAATTTGTTCGGGATAGCCAACGCCCATGAGATAGCGCGGCTTATTGATGGGCATTTGAGGCGTTAACCATTTAATTATTTCTTTCATTTTCCTCTCGGGTTCACCGACCGCCAAACCGCCGATTGCATATCCATCAAAATCTAATTTTATAAGATCAGCTAAACTCTGAGTTCTTAAATCTTTAAAAATTCCGCCTTGGATAATACCAAAGATTTGATTCTGAAAATTAATCTTTCCCGCATGCTTCCGACTACGTTGAGCCCACAGCGAGGTGATTTCTACCGCCCTTTGGACTTCCACTTTTTGAGAAGGATAACCCACACAATAGTCTAAAACCATAGCAATATCAGAATTGAGATTCTTTTGAATTTCGAGCGCTCTTTCTGGCGAAAGAAAAATTCTTCGGCCATCAATTTCTGAATTAAATTCTACGCCTGCTAAATCAATTTTCCTTAATTGCGCCAAAGAAAAAACTTGGTAACCACCAGAATCAGTTAGAATGGGCCTCGGCCAATTCATAAATTGGTGTAATCCCCCAAATTTTTTAATCACTTCATCACCCGGCCTTTGAAAAAGATGATAGGTATTAGCCAAAATAATTTCAGCACCAATTTCTTTAAGGTCAGCGCTCGTTAATCCTTTAACACTGCCTCGCGTGGCGATCGGCATAAAACAAGGCGTCTGAACTTCACCGGAAGCCAATTGAAGTTTTCCTCGCCGCGCTTCTGATTTTTTAGATTTTTTGATCAATTGAAACATAATTAAAAAAGAGTGTTACCCTGCGGTATTGCTTCATTGTCAGCAAATATTTTTACTTTGCCATACTCTCCATCAAAACCCGGAGCGATATTTAAACGATTTTCTCTGACTCGCTTAATTCCTTCTGCTAATTCAGGAGTGGATTCCTTTTCAATATCTAAAATAGAGGCATCAATTAAAATGGCTAATTCATTACCAAAAATTTTAATTAACCTTTCGTATTCTGCTGCTACTTTTTTTGAATTGGTCGAAGTTTTAAAAACTTCGGCAATAATTTCTTCAAGTGGTACCAATTTTTTATATGGCGGCCGATCCTTGGCAATATAATTCTCGTCGCGATCAGCCAAATCTTCCACCCGATGCATAACACCAATTGTTAAAGGACGCCCACATTTGGGGCAAATATTGTTGATTTTTTTTGATTCTTGCGGCGCAAGTACAACATTGCATAAACGATGGCCATCAAAATGATATTTACCCTCCTCTGGATAAAATTCAATTGTATAAAGAAATTTCGAAGAATCATGAAGATAGTTTTGGGGAATACCGCTTTTGATCGCTTCAATAATTTTCGGGTAGGAAAGCTCTGTGTCAAAAACATTAGCCTCGCGAGCAATTTTTGAAGCTGAATGTGAATCAGAATTAGAAACAATAGCCAAATGATCCAACGGGGATAAACGCCAGTTCATTTGAGGATCAGACGAAAGGCCTGTCTCAATAGCAAAAATTTTTGAAGACCATTCCCCAAAACATTCCTCTAATGAATCAAAGCCTGACATTGAACCAAAGAGCGAAAACCAGGGCGTCCAAATGTGGGCGGGAATAATTGCGATTTCCGGCGAAATAGAAAAGAGTAATTTAGCCAGCTCAATGCTAGAAAGACCCAGAATGGGCCGACCATCAGAATTTAAATTTCCCTGCCAACTCAAGGCCACATTAATTTTTTGCACCACTTCAAAAGACGGCGCCAAAATAACGTGATGGATTCTTCGCGTTTTTCCACCTTGAGAATAAATACAGGAAAGTTCTGTCGTCAGAATAAAACGGCTGACATTCTTTTCGTCTAAATCGTTTCTTAGACGATAGAGGCCGGGCTCAGCGGGTTCTAAATTTTCTTTTAATTCCCGAAACCATTGGGGATGAGTAAAATCACCTGTCCCCAAAACTGTCACGCCTTTCTTTTTCATCCATTGATTTAAATTAGCCACCGTGATATCGTGGGCCGTCGCTCGTGAAAAACGAGAATGAATGTGAAAATCAGCCACTATTTTCATAATTGATAAAAATAAAGGGTTTCGAGTGGTTTCGTCGAGCTAATCTCTTTAATCGGCTGTAAATTTTTAAAAGCGAAAGTGTTTACAATGACGTAACAACCTTTTTTAGCTTCTTTTTGAATCTTAGGCACTAATTGTTCCATTAGAGACGAGAGCAAAAAAACATAAATGTAATCAAAAGAGCTTAAATCAACTTTAAAAAAATCTTGATGATAAAATTTTAAATTGGGCAGACGATTAAATAATTTGGAAAAAATATACAGAAAAATATTAATTTCGTAACCTACAAATTGAACTTGAGGGAATTCTTTGGCTAATTGATAAAGAAAACTCCCGTCGCCCGACCCTAAATCACAAAAAATTGTATTGTCTTTTAAGATGTTTGCTTCTTTAATACGGTTTATCAGAATTTTTTTGGATTTTACAAAAGGAACGCCTGTTTTAACTTGATAAATAGCCAAAGAAACAAATATAGTAATAAAAAAGAGCTCCATAAACATCAGCATAATTTCAATAATAGAGAAAATAATGTATAAAATTGAAGGCTCCATTATTCATTATTATAAACCTTATTGAAGAAAAAAGAAAATTGAGGTTTATTTTCGCCGCCTCCTCTCATTCCTTCGATTTGAAAATTTTTCTTGCGTTTTTATAATTAAAATTTAATAATAAAGAAGGCCGCAACGCATTTTCGCAGTAAAAAGACTGATATCTTCTAGCACCAGAGCGGTGGGTTGGCCGAGTGGTTTAAGGCGCTGGTCTTGAAAACCAGTTGAGGAGAAATCCTCTCGCAGGTTCGAATCCTGCACCCACCGCTCTGTCGCTAG
>JAQVHD010000004.1:24673-28014 GCA_028696375.1 Minisyncoccota bacterium | reverse complement strand
TTGCCCTGAGTGCGGACAAAAGTACGACCCAGAATTTGTAATACTAGACTTGAAACTTGAAGATAACTAAAAATTTTTTAAGCAAAATCAAGGACTCCTTTTAATGGAGTCCTTTTTATTTTGCTAAAAAATTTGCTTTAAAATTTTTTTCTAATAAAATTTTGTGTTAGAATAAAAAGGATAAAGAAAATTTTTATGGCGAAGTTCACTCATTTACACGTTCATAGTCATTATTCCCTCCTTGATGGTCTTCCAAAAATTGATGAATTAATTAATCGCGCTAAAGAATTAAATTTTGAATCACTGGCCTTAACTGATCACGGCGCAATGTACGGAATTCCCGAATTTTATAAAACAGCCACGGCCAATGGTATTAAACCAATTATCGGAGTAGAAGTTTATGTCGCAGCCGAGAGCCGTTTTCAAAAAAGAGCCAAAATTGATAACCGAAATTTTCACTTAACTCTTTTGGCTAAAAATGAAAAGGGCTATAAAAATTTATTGCAATTAGTCACCCGTTCTCATTTAGAAGGATTTTATTACAAACCGCGCGTGGATAAAGAATTGCTTTCGGAATATCATGAAGGCGTTATTGCCTTATCCGGCTGTTTGGCTGGAGAAATTTCTCGTCTCATTGTCGCCAACCGTTTTGATGAAGCTGAAGAAAAAATAAAAGAATATCAAAAAATTTTTGGCGAAGATTTTTATTTAGAAATTAATTATCATCCAAAAATAGAAGAAAGCAGGATCGTCAAAGAGCAACTGATTCACTTCAGTAAAAAATTTGGCATTCCGGCCGTAGCCACTTATGACACTCATTATTTAAAACCCGAAGATGCAGAAGCTCACGATATTCTTTTAGCAGTCCAAACAGGTAATAAGGTTTATGAGGAAGATCGACTAACGCTGAGCGCTGATGATTTTTCTTTTTGCCCAACAGAACGAATGGAAGAACTATTTTATGATTTTCCGGAAGCAATTGAAAATACTCGGCTCATTGTTGAAAAATGCAACGTGTCGTTAGAATTTGGCAAAACGCTGCTGCCTTATTTTGAGGTGCCGCTCGGTGAAACGCCGGAATCTTATTTACGAAAACTCTGTGAAGAAAATCTACCCAAACGTTTTACAAAGATTACTCCTGAAATTACTGATCGTTTAAATTATGAATTGGGAGTGATTGAAAAAACAGGATTTGCTTCTTATTTTTTGATTGTAGAAGATTTTGTAAATTGGGCGAAAAACAGCGGCATTGTAGTGGGGCCAGGCCGTGGCTCAGCTGCTGGATCGCTTGTCGCTTATCTTTTAAATATTACTGATATAGATCCGCTCAAATATAATTTGCTTTTTGAGCGTTTTTTAAATCCTGAGCGAATTCAAATGCCCGATATTGATATGGATTTTGCTGATACGCGCCGTGATGAAGTCGTTGGCTATTTAAGAAATAAATATGGCGAAAACCGAGTGGCTCAGATTATCACCTTTGGAACGATGGCTTCACGCGCTGCGGTGCGCGATGCTGGCCGAGCTTTAGGACTAAGTTATAGTTTTTGCGATACCATCGCCAAACTTATCCCCTTTAACGCCACTCTTGATGAAGCACTCAATAATGTTGTTGAATTAAAAAATTTATATGAACGGGATCAGGATGTAAAAAAATTAATTGATTCTGCCAAAAAATTAGAGGGTGTAGCGAGGCACGCCTCAATCCATGCTTGCGGTATTGTTATTACCAAAGAAGAGATTACTAATTACACACCTCTCCAAAGAGCGCCTCAAGATGAAAATGCGATCATTACTCAGTATGATATGTATTCGCTTGAATCGCTGGGGCTTTTAAAGATGGATCTTCTGGGTTTAAGAAATTTGACTATCATTGAAGATACGCTCAAAATTATCGAACAGACGACCGGTGAAAAAATTAATTTTAGCCAAATCGATGAAAAAGATAAAAAAACTTTTGAATTAATGCAAAAAGGAGAAACGGTCGGCGTCTTCCAATTAGAAAGTCAGGGCATGCGTCGCTATCTTAAGGAATTAAAACCCAATGATATGGAAGATCTCATTGCGATGATTTCTTTATACCGACCCGGTCCAATGGATTTAATTCCTCATTATATCGCTCGCAAGTATGGAAAAGAAAAAATTACTTATCTTCATCCTAAACTGGAACCGATTCTCAAATCAACTTATGGCATTGCAATTTATCAAGAACAGTTATTGCAAATTGCCAAAGATTTAGCCGGGTTCACATTAGGAGAAGCTGATTTATTACGCCGCGCTATTGGGAAAAAGATCAAGAGTCTCCTTGATGCGCAAAAACAGAAATTAATTCAAGGCATGGTGGAACGCGGTATTAATCAAGACGTTGCTGAAAAAATTTGGGATTTCATCGAACCTTTTGCCCAATACGGCTTTAACCGCAGCCATAGTGCTTGCTATGCCCAAATTGCCTTTCGTACGGCCTATCTTAAAGCCCGTTATCCTTTGGAATTTATGACGGCTTTAATGAATAATGAGGCTATGGAAACTGAGCGAGCGGCTCAACTTATTAATGAATGCCGACGAATGCACATTGCTGTTTTACCGCCAGATCTCAATGAAAGTTTTGAACAATTTTCTGTAGTTAAAGAAAGAAGTGCTATTCGCTTTGGTCTTTTGGCCATTAAAAATGTGGGCGAAACTATTATTAAAGAAATCATCAAAGAAAGAGAGAGAAATGGCCGATTTGAAAGTATTGAAAATTTTCTCCAGCGCATTTGTCACAAGGATTTAAATAAAAAATCTCTAGAAAGTTTAATCAAAGCTGGTGTTTTTGATAGTCTTGCTGAAAGAGAAAAACTCATTGCTAATTTAGATAATCTGCTTTTTTATAATCAAGATGTGAGGCGTTTAAGTTTAAGCCCTCAGATTAATCTTTTTTCTAAAGAAATGGCCTTCCCTACTCTGGCTTTAAAAGAAACCGAGCCCATGCCTCTTGAAGAAAAATTAAAGTTTGAAAAAGAACTTTTAGGTGTTTATATTTCCGATCATCCTGTCCGCCACTATGAAGATAAATTTAAAAAATTAGGCGTTCGGCCTCTTAGTGAAATTTCGGATAAATTAGTCAATAAAAAAGTCCGCATTGGAGGCGTCATTACCGATTTAAAAAAGATTTTAACTCGCAATGGTCGCTCAATGCTTGCTGTTATGCTGGAAGATACATCAGGAACGTTCGAAGTTACAGTTTTCCCTGATGTCTTGGAAAAAACATTAACATTTTGGCAAAAAGATAGTATAATAATCCTTGAAGGTCGGGTAAATAAAAATAATGACCATTTGAATGTGGTCTGTGAAAAAATTTT
>JAQVHD010000004.1:19768-24573 GCA_028696375.1 Minisyncoccota bacterium | reverse complement strand
CTGGCCTTTTATACTAAAAATGAACTTGATAATTATTTACGTTTAATTGAGGAATCAAAAAAACGCGATCATCGAATTATCGGCCAACAAATGGATTTATTCAGCTTTCAAGAAGAATTTGGTCCCGGACTCGTTTATTGGCATCCCAAAGGCGGGTTAATGAGAGTATTAATGGAGAATTTCTGGAGAGAAGCTCATTTAAAAAATGGCTATGGCATTGTTTTTACTCCTCATATTGGAAAGTCTGATCTCTGGAAAATTAGCGGTCACTTGAGCTTTTACCGCGAAAATATGTATTCGCCGATGAAAATCGATGAGGATGAATATTATATCAAACCAATGAATTGCCCTTTTCACATTCAGATTTATAAATCTCGCACTCGATCTTATCGCGATTTACCTTTACGCTGGGCTGAATTGGGTACAGTTTATCGATATGAAAAAGCGGGCGTACTACATGGATTATTAAGAGTGCGCGGTTTTACTCAAGATGATGCTCATTTAATTTGTACGCCGGAACAGATGCCATCAGAAATTAAAAAAGTGCTCAATTTCTCGCTCTATATTTTAAGAAGTTTTGGTTTCAATAATTTCAGCATTTATCTCTCAACAAAGCCAAAAGATGCAATTGGAGCTACAAAGCATTGGAATGAAGCCACCCACGCGTTGGAAAGAGCAATCCAAACTTCAAAATTACCTTATAAAATTGATAAAGGCGGTGGTGCTTTTTACGGACCAAAAATTGATATTAAAGTGAAAGATGCGTTGGGTCGAGAATGGCAATGTTCCACAATTCAATTTGACTTTAATATGCCGGAAAAGTTTCAAATGAAATATACAGATAAAAATGGAAAACAACAACAGCCTTATATGATTCATCGCACTTTAATGGGATCATTAGAAAGATTCTTCGGTGCGCTTATCGAAAATTATGCCGGCGCCTTTCCTTTTTGGCTTATGCCAACGCAAATTAAATTATTGCCTGTTACTGATAAATTTTCACCCTTTGCCTATCAAATCAAGGAAAAATTAGAAAATGAAAATTTTCGAGTGGACGTTGATGATAGCAATGAAACAATTAGCAAACGAATTCGCAATGCTGAAGTAGAAAAAATTCCTTACATTATCGTGTTGGGTCAAAAAGAACTAGAATCTGGAAAATTGCCTCTGCGCGAACGAGGAAGCAAGGAGATTCGCTTTATTTCACTCAAAGATTTTATTGAGCTATGCAGAAATCAAATTCCCAAACCTCAAAAAATTCAATAAATTCATCGAATCAAAATTGTCTGCCGGCTCAAAGAGCCGGCAGACTTCAAAAACCAAAAATTGTGGTTGTTTTGGGGCCAAATGCATCGGGTAAATCTGATTTGGCAGTCGCTATTGCCAAAAAATTTAATGGTGAAATTATTTCTGCTGATTCAAGACAAGTGTATAAAGGAATGGATATTGGAACAGGAAAAGTGCCAAATGAAAAATCAAAAATAAAAGCTAAAAATTATTATTATCAAGGGATTAGGCATCATCTGATTGATGTTTGCTCACCTAAGAAAAATTTTACCGTCGTCGAATATCAACGATTAGCCCAGAAGGCCATCGAGGACATTCTCAAAAGAAAAAAGTTACCAATTATTTGTGGTGGTACGGGTTTTTATATCGATGCCGTACTTTATGATTATCAGTTTCCGCCGGTAAAGCCCAATTCGCAGTTACGAAAAAAATTAGAAAAATTAAGCGCAGAGGAACTTTTTGCTAAACTTCAAAAACTTGATTCTCAATATGCTGAAAAAATCGACCCTCACAATAAAAGAAGGCTGATTCGGGCTATCGAAGTAATTTCTATTCTCAAAAAACCAATGCCGCCCTTAATTAAATCTCCGCGGTATGATGCTTTAAAAATCGGCGTCTATCGTCCGCCGCAGGAACTAAAAAAACGGATTGAAAAACGCTTAACTCAAAGACTTAATGAAGGAATGGTTGAGGAAGTGAAAAAATTACACCAGCAAGGAATTAGTTGGAAACGCCTTTATAATTTTGGTTTAGAATACCGCTATATCAGCTTATATCTTCAAAGCAAAATTTCTTATGAAGAAATGGTTGATCAATTGAAAAGAAAAATCTGGCAGTACGCTCGCCGCCAGATGATCTGGTTTAAAAAGGATAAAGAAATTCGCTGGATTTCTTCTCCCTCTCAAGCCTTAAAACTTGTTCGCCAATTTCTTCAAAATTAAGCTTCTTTTATTTCTTTAAGCCGAGCTTCAATTTCTTTTAACGTTGCCTCGAGTTCTTTGATGTGATCAAGCATTTCTTTGGCTTCATTAGCCATTTTTTCTAAACGATTCCTATCGTCAGTAGAGAGGCCCTGTTGAACGCGCGCCTTCATTTGCTCTTCTGTTCTCTTTATCTCGCTCATAACACTTTGGTATTTGGCTTCCAATTGCCTCATCTCTTCTTCAAATTCTTTTTCAATAATTTTCTGCTTTTCACTTTTCGGCTCAATGATTTTGATTTTATGAGTCACTGGATCTACTTCTATTTCATTAAAATCGGTAAAAGGAGGGGCATTTTTTATTAGCTCCTCTTCTTTTTCTCTCGCTTCTTCCAATGGATCTTTATCAGGTTTTATAGGGCGTATTTCTTCCATATATTTACATTATAGCAAAATAATTTTAATTTGTCAAGAGATTTTTAATTCTCTCTTGCACTAATTGAGGATTAAATCGACCTTTACTTTCTTTCATAACTTGTCCGGCTAAAAATTGAAGAGCATTAACCTTCCCCTTTTTAAAGTCGGCTACTGCTTGGGGATTTTGATTAATGACCAACTTCGCAATTTCATCGATTTCGGCAGTATCAAAAACTTGAAGAAGATTTTTTTCTTTTATCACTACCTCCGGATTGGCGCCACTTTCAAAAACCTCTGCCAAAACCGCCTTGCCGACTGCAGAAGAAATCATTTTTTTATCTAAGAAATCGATGAGTGTGGCAAAACTGTGAGGAGTAATTTTAAGTGATTCGACCCCGCAAGCATTTTGAATCATTAAAGCTTTTAAGTCGGTGCTCAAATAATTATAAGCTAATTTTATTCTTTCTTCCCTTTCTTTTCCTTCGGTTGATTTTAATCCATCTAATTCCATTATTACTTTTTCAAAATAATCAGCCATTGGAGGTTCATAGACTAATTCTTCCACCTCTTGAGCTTTTAAACCGTATTCTTTCAAAAATCTTAATCGTTTATCATTGGGCAATTCAGGGATGGCTCTTTGAAGATCGTCTAATGGAAAGACCTCTGCTGTTTTAATGGGTTTTAAATCTGGCTCCGGAAAATAACGATAATCATGCGCCTCCTCTTTAATCCGTTGAGAGGTTGTCTTTTTTTCTTTTTCATCCCATCCCCTCGTCTCCTGAATGACTTTTTCGCCTTTTTCTAGCATTTCTGTTTGACGTTCAATTTCATACTTGATGGCCTCTTCCACTGCTCGAAATGAATTGAGATTTTTAATCTCTACTTTTGTGCCTAAAACTTTGGAAGAATCCCCTAATTCATTGGCAGCGATACTAATATTAACCTCACAACGCATCTCTCCTTTTTCCATATCCGCATCACCAATATCTAAATATTTAATAATTAAATGCAGTTCTTCACAAAACCTTCTCGCTTCTTTGGCGGAATGAATTTCTGGTTCAGTAACCAATTCAGCCAACGGAATGCCAGCGCGATTGAAATCAACAAAAGAGCTGCCTCCTTCATGAATTAAACGAGCCGTGTCTTCTTCCAAATGAATGCGTCGAATAGGAATTTTTTTAAACTGGTAAACGCCTTCTTTAATGTCGCTAATTTCCAGATAACCATTCTGACAAAATGGTTTATCATATTGAGAAATCTGATATCCTTTAGGCAAATCGGGATAAAAATAATTTTTCCGATCGAATTTAGCAATATCAGATAAATGGCAATTCAAAGCCAAGCCCAATTGCAATACCTTTTCCATTGCTTCTTTGTTAGGTTTTGGCAAAACACCGGGATGAGCTAAGCAAATAGGACAAATATTTAAATTTGGCCTCTTCTCTTCTGGATCATTCAAACACTCACAAAACATCTTGTGTTTTGTCTTGAGCTCAATATGAATTTCCAATCCAATTGTCGGCGTATATTTAGTCATAATAAAAATTATAATAAAAATTATTTAATTTTCTTTTCCCGTTCAAAATCTTTGCAAATTTTTTCGAAAAACTCTTGCGGAGTTTTCGCCACATCCCAAATAAGAAAAGAGACAAACGGTTCTTCGTATAAGTCATCGGGATATTGGCCCATCATAATTCGCTTTTCTAAAGAATAGATTTTTTTATTCAGGACAGCGGCGGCAAACAATTCTCCACTCGTATTAACGCCTACATAGCTATTCTTATTAAAAATAAAGACGATATCGGCTATTTTGACGCGGCGAAACAAATGATTAGATGCATCCCAGATTAATCGTTCACGATATTCGGCACTCTTTTGTAAACGCTCTTTTTCTGAAAGATTTAAAAATTCTTTAGGGGTTGTATCAAAATCCGGTTCTAAAATCATAAAAGGTTTCCGATTTTTCCTCACAATCTCTCGAAATTCATTAATAAATTCCACAAGTTCCAAACGAAAACGCTGACTGGAACAAAAAACAATTTTTTTCACTGGTTCTTCTGGTGGTACCAATCGCATACTACTCTTTCATTGTATAAAAATTTTTTCTAAACTGCAATAAAGAATAAATCATTGTTTTGAATTTTGGGTTTAGGATTTTTAAATTATGAGATCCTTCGGGCTT
>JAQVHD010000004.1:16653-19668 GCA_028696375.1 Minisyncoccota bacterium | reverse complement strand
TTCTGGTGGTACCAATCGCATACTACTCTTTCATTGTATAAAAATTTTTTCTAAACTGCAATAAAGAATAAATCATTGTTTTGAATTTTGGGTTTAGGATTTTTAAATTATGAGATCCTTCGGGCTTTGCCCTCAGGATGACAAAAAGGAGGGAGTCATTCTGAGCGCCAGCGAAGAATCCCTCACTTGTTTGGCATGAGATCCTTCACTTCGTTCAGGATGACAGGAAGTGGAGCGTCATTCTGAGCGTCAGCGAAGAATCCCTCACTGCTGGGCATGGGATCCTTCGGACTTCGTCCTCAGGATGACGAGCAAAAAAGCGGGAAAATTTCCTTTGGAAATTTTCCCGCTTCCTTGATTTACTTACAAACTGATTTTATTTTAATGCTTTTGTTTTTTGAAAAATCCTTACCCAAACAGGTTCTATTTTTTTCTTGGCAATCATTTCTTTAATTTCTTCTTTAGTAAACCAACCATATCGTTTAACTTCATCTTTTTTAATTCTTATCTTTCCACTGCAATCAGCTAAATAAACCCACCAGTAATGGAAAGAACCTCCCCGACGACATGGATTATTAAATCTTTTATGAGTTAAAAGAGGCACCAATCCTCGTATTCTTAAACCAACTTCTTCTTTCACCTCTCGCTTTGCTGCTACGTTGGGCAATTCGTTATCTTCAATATGGCCCGCCACTGAAGCCCAATAGCAGGGAAATTTTTTCCGATCAATCAAAAGCATCCTTTCATTTTTCTTAATGATGACTCCCACGCTTTGATGATTACAATGCTTTAGGATTTTCGTCATTAATTTTATTATATGAATTTTTATGTTTTTGCCAAATTTTAATAAAAAAGCCCTGATTAATTCAGGGCTATGTTTTTTTCTTTAAATCATCTTTTCTATAATTCCCCATGTTTCTTCGGCCACTTCTGCTATCGGAGGCTCGGCATTAACAACAAAAATCTTGATGTTTTTGTCTTTTATCTTCAATTTTCGCCTCAAAGGAGAACCGGGCCGGGGACTTTGAAAACGAAAACTCAAGAGCCAGCGTGCGGCCTTCTCGATCTTCTTTAACGTCTGAGTATTTTCGTAAAGATCGATTACCTTCCCCGAGTCAGCCAGTCGCTGTAGGGCTAATTTCACTGGTACCCAGTAAAAGACTATCACATTGGGAGCTAAATAATTTTCTCCCAATATACGAGCGTGGCGCCTTGCTAAATAATTAAAATCCAATCCATTAGCCATTCCGTGTAAGTAACAGGAAATATCATATCTGTCCTGAATAACCCAATGGCCCTGATTAAGCGCTGGCTCAATTATTTCCTTCAAATCTACCAAACGATCGATAATAAACAAGAACTGCCTTTTAGCTTCTTCATTACGCACTTTTCCAGATTGAAACTGCCGGATCACCAGTTTGGCTGCTTGAAGAATTGCGTCAGTTTCGGAATTAGTAACAGGCAAAAATTTTTCCAGAAAATTTCCCACCTCTACAACAGATTTAGTAATTGGTCGCCCTTCGAGAATTTCGCGGAGTACCTTCCCGATCAAAGTATCAGTCGGCTCATGGTTATAGAAAGCGATCTTTCCTTCTTCAGCCAAGGCCCGCTCCAACAATTTTGCCTGAGTCGTCTTGCCTGAGCCGTTTAACCCTTCAATTAAAATAAACTTTCCCTCATTATTCATTTGGGAATAAGGGATTTTTTTCATAATAAACCTCCTTATAATAAATTTCTTAAGAAACTGTGATATAGTTTAGTATAATTCCAATATTTGTCAATGGTTTTCTTCTCTTATTTCGATATCTTTTATTTCTTTACCAATATTTTGTTGAATCCAATTAAGATCTGCCAATAATTTTTGCCGACGTTCATCTAGCTCACTACTCGCCTCACCGCTCAGTTTTAAGCGATCAATCGCTTCTAATTGTTTTTCGATGTCATGCTTTAAAAGCAAAAATCCATAAGTTAAAGCTTGTTCAGCCTCTTTAATTTCTTGCATTAAAATTTGATGCTTCTTTCTTCCTTGCGCCGTGTAATAAATAAGATAACCAGCGAGAACTAAAAGCCCGATAAAAAGAATAAGCGAAATAATAAGATAAATGGCCTCATAGCTTAATTGAGAAATACCGAATTTAAGCGCTACCGGCTCAACTTTCAGTTTTATAATTTTTTAATCTCCTGCTTCGATTTTCCCATTTCTCTTATTATCGCAGGTTTTATTATGTAATGCAATGGTGGAAAACTAAAAAAATCCCGCTATTTCGACTCTTGGCGGGATTTTATAAGAAATGCTTAAATAATGCTTATTTAATCCACTATTTCGATGCCCATATTTTTAGCAGTACCTTCGATAATTTTCATCGCTGCTTCAATATCATCCGCATTAAGATCAGCCATTTTTTTCTCGGCAATTTCTCTGATTTGCGCCTGTGTCACCTTCCCAACCTTTTTACGATTAGGTTCAGCAGATCCTTTATCAATCCCTGCGGCTTTTTTTAATAAATCAGCAGCCGGCGGCGTTTTTAATTTAAATTCAAATGATCGATCTTCATAAATAGTAATTTCCACTGGGATAATATTACCGGCTTGCTCCTTGGTGGCTTCATTAAATTTCTGACAAAATTCACCAATGTTAATTCCCTGCGGACCCAAAGCAGTGCCAACAGGTGGCGCTGGATTAGCTTGTCCGGCTGGAATTTGAAGTTTTATTGTTGTTTTAATTTTTTTGGCCATAATAATTATTGGTTTTTATTTATTAGTTTTGGCTTTTAAATTTAAATTCTGACTTTGGAGTTTTGACTTTTAAATTTTCGCTTTGATTTTTGATATTTGCATTTTGCATTTTTTATTATATTTTTTTCACTTGCAAAAAATCTAGTTCGACCGGCGTTTCACGACCGAAGATATTAACTAAAACTTTTACTTTGGCTGTAGCATCATCAATTTCTTTTATCTTTCCATCAAAATCTTTAAATGGCCCATCAATAATCTTTACTGCATCCCCCACCTGCA
>JAQVHD010000004.1:0-16553 GCA_028696375.1 Minisyncoccota bacterium | reverse complement strand
GGCGTTTCACGACCGAAGATATTAACTAAAACTTTTACTTTGGCTGTAGCATCATCAATTTCTTTTATCTTTCCATCAAAATCTTTAAATGGCCCATCAATAATCTTTACTGCATCCCCCACCTGCAAATCAACTTTATATTTAGGTTCTTCCACATTCATTCGCTTCAGCAAGGATTGCACTTCTTCGTCTGATAACGGACTCGGTTTGGTGGCATCAGCACCAATAAAGCCAGAAACACGAGGCGTATTCCGCACCACATACCAAGAATCATCCGTTAAAATCATTTCGACAAGGACATAGCCCGGATAGATTTTTTCTTCGGTAACATATCTTTTTCCCCCTTTGATTTTAATCTTTTTTTCTTTTGGAACAATAATATTAAAAATTTTATCGTGCATATCTAAAGAATCCACTCTTTGCTTCAAGTAATGGGCAACTGCATCTTCATAACCAGAATAAGTATGAATAGCATACCATTTTTTTTCGCCAGATGTTTGCTTGGCCATAGTCTAGAGAATAATCTTACTTAAGAGTTGCATAAATGCAAAATCGCAAAGACCCAAAAAAGCTGACATTACCACCGAGAAGCCAATTACCATTAATGTATACTTCATTGCCTCCT
Source organism: Minisyncoccota bacterium (assembly GCA_028696375.1). GTDB lineage: Bacteria > Patescibacteriota > Minisyncoccia > UBA6257 > JAAZHW01 > JAQVHD01. The sequence goes on along the minus strand of JAQVHD010000004.1, from coordinate 15,928 downwards.
TTTTTGTCAGCCAATTGACGTGTTTAAATTCTTGCTTAACTTCTTTAAAATATTGTTTGATTTTTGCGAACATAAATTTACTTAAAATATTAAGATTTAAATGCTAAATGTCAAGATTATTAACGGTTTTGGCATGAACTTGAATAAAATGTTTACGGGGCGCCACCTCATCGCCCATTAAAATGGTGAATAACCTATCTGCTTCCTCTGCATCTTCTATTGTTACTTTCTTTAAAATTCGAGTTTCGGGATTCATGGTTGTTTCCCACAATTGCTCAGGATTCATTTCGCCCAAACCCTTGTAACGTTGAATGCTAATACTTTCGCTACCACCTAATTTTTTTATAATCTGATCTTTTTGCTCTTCACTATAAGCATAATGCACTTCTTTACCCTTTTGAATTCGATAAAGTGGCGGCTGAGCAATATAAAGATGACCGTGATGGATTACTTCGGGCAAAAAGCGGAAAAAAAGCGTTAAAAGCAGAGAACAAATATGAGCGCCGTCAACATCAGCATCAGTCATAATAATAATTTTATTATAGCGTAATTTATTAATATCAAACTCTTCCGCAATCGCCGTGCCTAAAGCAATAATGATGGATTTTATTTCTTGGGATTCCATTATTTTATTCAAACGTGCCTTTTCAACATTGAGAATCTTACCTTTGATTGGTAAGATGGCTTGGAAACGTCGATCGCGTCCCTGCTTCGCGGAACCTCCTGCTGAATCTCCTTCCACAATAAACAGCTCGGCTTCTTCGGGATGACGGGTGGAACAATCGGTTAACTTTCCCGGCAAGCTGAGCCCCTCCAGCAATCCCTTTCGCAAAACCATTTCTTTGGCAGCTTTTGCTGCTCTTCGGGCCTTAGCCGCTAAAATACATTTTTCTAAAATTCTTTTGGCATCGTTTGGATTTTTCTCTAAAAACTCTTTAAGCGCTTCGCTCACAACAGCATCAACAGCCGCTCGAGCTTCTGGATTGCCGAGTTTTTCTTTTGTTTGACCTTCAAATTGAGGGTCAGGTAATTTCACTGAAACAATCGCACTTAATCCTTCTCGTGCATCATCCCCTGTTAATCCTTCTTCGCCTTCTTTAATATATTCTTCTTTTTTTGCCCAATCATTCAGCACTCGCGTTAAAGCGGTTCGAAAACCAGTCAAATGCATTCCTCCCTCGGGGGTGCGAATATTATTGGCAAAAGAAAGTTCCGTTGCTTGAATGTCTTCGGTATAACAAAAGACAACTTCGACTAAAATTTTATCGTAAGTTTTACTGACATAAAAAATGTTATCCTGAATTGGCTTTTCTTCCTCAATTAAATATTTAATGAAGGAAATGACGCCACCTTCAAAATAAAAATCCGCAATATTTTCTTTATCTGTCCTGCCATCAACTAGTCTGATACGTACTCCTTTAGTTAAATAAGTCTGCTCCCTTAAATGATCGGCCAAACGTTTAAAATCATAATCCGGCATTTTAGAACCTTTAGGCGCAAAAATTTCCGGATCAGGCTCAAAAATAATAGTCGTACCAGGAATACGACAACTGCCTTCTTTTATTAATTTTGTAGTTGATTTGCCTTTGGAATATTCTTGATAATATTTTTGCCCATCACGGCAAACTTCGGCTCGCAAAAAAGCAGAGAGGGCATTGACCACCGAAACACCAACACCGTGCAAACCACCAGAAACTTTATAGGAAGCGCCGCCGAATTTAGCGCCAGCGTGAAGAATGGTCATCACGGTTTCCAAAGAAGATTTTTTTGTTTGAGGATGAATATCAACGGGGATCCCTCGGCCATCATCTTGCACTGAAACGCGATGATTGTCATAAAGGCGGACTTCAATATTTTTGGCATAGCCAGCCATTGCTTCATCAACGGCATTGTCAACCACTTCATAAATAAGGTGATGAAGACCATCAATACCGGTTGAACCAATATACATTCCCGGCCGTCTTCTTACTGGTTCTAAACCTTCCAAAACCATAATATCCTTCGCATCGTAAGAAGTTGGCTTTTCTAATGTGTTTTGTAATTGTAATTCATCGGTAATTGGATTTTTCGAGTTTAATTTTTTAGTTTTTTTATTAGGCATGCTAATTATTATTTTAGCATATTTTTTGAAAAAATAAAAGGGAGGACGATCTAAAACGTAAGCAGGAAAACGCGAAATTCTTTAAACATACAAATTATGAATTTTAAAAAATAATTGCGATTGGCTATAAGTTTGCCATAAAAATTTTATGGCTGATGATTGGCCTAATGAATAAAAGCAGCAGCGGTTTTTCTTTCGAAAAACCGCTGCTGCTTCCTCAAAATTTTGAAACTTACTTTATTTTTTTTATTTCTATCCCTAATTCCTTTAATTGATTCTTATCTATTTCTGATGGAGCATTCATCATGAGATCACGGCCATCGCCCGTTTTAGGAAAAGCGATCGTTTCCCGAATACTTGGTTCATTCATTAAAATCATAATGAGCCGATCAATTCCTGTAGCAATTCCTCCATGAGGAGGCACGCCATATTCAAATGCTTCGATCATATGACCGAACTTTTCTTTAATTTCTTCTGGTTTATTACCCATAATTTCAAAGACTTTTTGAAGGATACGCGGATTATGTTCTCGGATGGATCCCCCTCCCAATTCGCAGCCATTGCAAACTAAATCATATTGATGAGCCAAAATTTTATCAGGATTTTCCTCTAAATATTTCGTAAATTCTTCTTCGGGTAAGTTTTGGGGGTTTTGAGTCTTGGTAAAAGGATGATGAACTGCATCCCATCTCTTTTCTGTTTCCTTCCATTCAAACATTGGAAAATTAACCACAAAAGCAAAAGCTAATTCGTTGGGATTATTTTTGTCTTTTCTTAAATCGGGCTTATCACTTTGGTATTTTTCCATTACTTCTTGATAATTTAAGCGTGGAAATGGTTTAAAAGTAAGACTTTTCTCTGGAAATAAATTTTCAACAATCTTAGTATAAAGACCCTCTATTAAATCTAAAATCTCTTCTTCGCTTGGAAAACTCATTTCCAAATCGAGTTGAGTAAATTCGGGTTGTCGATCGCCGCGTGTGTCCTCATCGCGAAAACAACGAGCAATCTGAAAATAGCGTTCAAAACCAGCCACCATTAAAAGTTGCTTATATTGTTGCGGTGATTGCGGCAAGGCATAAAATTTTCCATGATATAATCGAGATGGCACAACATAATCACGCGCTCCTTCAGGAGTGGATTTGGTTAAAATAGGCGTCTCGATTTCAACAAATCCTCTTTCGGTTAGATAATTACGCATGAATAAAATTACTTCGTGGCGTTTGCGAAGATTTTTTTGCAATCGCTGACGCCGCAAATCTAAATAACGATATCTCAAACGATGCTCCTCGCCAATTTCATAACCATCTGTGTCAATACTAATAGGCAAATTCTGACTTTTATTTAAAATGGTTAGATCAAGGGCTTCAACTTCTAAATTACCCGTTTCTATTTTCGGATTTTCCATCCCCTTTGGCCTTTCGTTCACTTTTCCCTGGATAGCCACCACCCATTCTCCTCTTAGTTCTTTGGCTTTTTCATAAGTTGAAGAATTGGGCGAAAATACTACCTGAACTAATCCGGTTTTATCTCTTAAATCAATAAAAATTAATTTACCGTGATCGCGACGAGTATCCACCCAACCCTTCAGCAACACTTCCTGACCGAGATAATTTTTTAATTGATTGATAAAAATTCTTTCCATAATTTATTTTTCTTCGATTTCTGGCGGAGCAATCAAGGCTGTTTCCTCTTTTATAAAACTATCGCCAGAAATCTTTAAAATATCTTTATCGATTTTACTCAATTCTTTTTGGGCTGTATTATAAGCATTAACCGTTGTTGATAAATTATTTCCTAATTTTTGCATATAAAGTTCGTAGTTGGCTAAGTGTTTGGCTAATTCAGAAACTTTTTTGACGATTTCTTTGGCGGATTCTTCAATTTGAAATGCTCTTAATCCTTGGAGCACAGTTTGCAGATAAGCTGCAAATGTTGTTGCTGAAACAATTAATACTCTTTTTTCTCCAACCGCATATTCAATTAAATCGCGTGTATTGGATTCCAAACTCCCCACTTTATTAATTAATAAATCATAGTATAAGGCTTCCGAAGGAATAAACATAAAAGCGAAATCCATAGTCCCCTTTTTGGGTTGAATATATTTGGCCGTTTCGTTAATGCGTGTTTTTAGATCATTATAAACTGCTTTCTCCAATTCTTTCCGACGAACCGGATCTTTTTCGGCAATTAAACGATTATAATTTTCAAGCGAAAACTTAGAATCAATCGGAATAATTTTATCTTTAACAAAAATCACTGCATCCACGATTAACTTTTGACCATTTTCATCTTTGCCTAATTCGTATTGCATCTGATAAGAACCGGCTGGTAAAAAGTTTTCAAGAGTTACTTCTAAATAATACTCTCCCAGCACACCTCGATGTTTTGGGTTTTTTAAAATGTCCTGAAGTTGATCTAATTGTTTGGCCAAATCGAAAACCTGTTTTTGACCTTCTCCTACTTTAGTCAACTCTTGAGTAATTTCTTTTATTAGCCTGGAGCTTTCGCTCATTTGTTCTCTTAAAACCTGACCGGATTCGGCAAGTTTGGCATCTAAGGTGTGATTGATTTGATTAATCTGGTTTTGGAGCATCAACAAAGAAGAGTCGTTGGTTAACGGTTGGGCCAAGCGCTTTCGTAAAGAAATTAAAGAAACACTAAGAATAATTAGGGCAATTACTAAAACAATGATAAGAATAATTAATAAAGTGTTCATTGTTTTTATTATAAATAGAAATAATGAAAAACAAAAGAGGAGGCCCCGCCATTTATGGCGGGGCCTCCTTAACATGATATTTATTCTTATTCTTCTTCGTTTAAAATTTCCTCTATCTCTTTATCTGTTGCCGCTAGATCTTCTGCTTCTTCTAAAATAAGTTTGTCTAATTCTGCTTCTGCATCTTCCTCAGCCTGATCTATATCCTTAAGTAAGCCCTCCATTTCGCCAACGAGTTGATCGCTCTGCTCATCAATTTGCTTTAATTCTTCATCTAAGCCTTCGCGATCTTTTTTAATATCCTCATTAATCTCTTTTGCTTGTGTTAAAATATCTTTTAATTCTCCTTGTAATTCTTTCTCTTTATCATCTTGAGTTTGATTATTGGTCATATTTTTGATTTAATTACCACCGACTATTATTTTTTTTCGAAAAGCTTATGAACAGCTTTGTCGTAAATATTTACTTTTTCTGCTGGAATTCTTCTGAATTTAGCATACTGTAACAGAATTTTTCTAAAATCGGCCACTTCCATTTTGTCGTAACGAGTCAATCGTGTTTGGCTATAGAAATCTTTTGCATTAATGACATAAGTTTTATCATGTTTTTTTAATAAGTAATCATTGATGGTGGCCAAATAAGCAGCTAATGGTAATTTTTCTATTTCCTCTTCAATTATTACTTCCGTTTCTTCTTCGGCTTCAGGTCGAACTTCTGTTTTTTCTACTTCTGTCTCTTTACGCTCATGGGTTTTTATTTCTTCTTTGCCTTCGTGCGGCTTTCCTTTTTCTCTGCCGGGAACATTAAATTCAATTGGACGTAACTTTGTGACTCTTACAAATTCTTCTCGTCTGTCTCGATAAGGATTGGCTTTGGCATCCACTTTAGCAATCTTCGCATCTAATTTATCCTTTGTTAATTGTAATTTTTGATTTTCCAATTGCATTTCCTTACGGGCATTAAAGATCTGTTCATTAATAGCCTTCACCACTGGGTCTTTTTTAATTTTTCTTTCCGACATTCCAATCCGCTTATAATTTTCAATAGTAAGATCGAGCTTATTTTGCAATTTGGCTAAATTAGCTTCGCGATTTTTATGCTTTACCTCAGTGGCCATCATTAATAAATCGATGTGATCTTGCTCCTTCCTCAATTCCTCTAATTTCTTCTCGAAAGGTTCAAGTTTATTTTCATAATATTCTATTAATCTATTGGCGATTTGATCTCTCTTATTAATTCGTAAATTCCTTCTGTCTTCTTTCTCTTCAAATTTAGTTTGGATCTTATCTCGTTTATTGGCTAATTTATTCAGTTGTTTTTCAATATCTTTAATTTTTAATTCCAATGCTGTAGCCGCTGGAATGTTTTGCTCCTTCAAATCTTTTATCACACCGAGAAGATTTTCCTTGGCTTGTTGAAAGGCATTGATTTTAACATCAACCCCATCTAATTTATTTTTAAATTTAGCCGCTTTCTTTTCGTATTTATCGCCGCGGAATTGATTATAAGCAATTTCCATTTTTCCAACTAATCGGTTGATGCCCGGCGATTTATAAGCCCCTTCATAAAGATCGTGGGCGAGGCTTTTGCCAGTATCAGAAATTTTCTCAAATAAACCGCGACCGGCTTTGGTTAAAATTTCATCAATCCGAAACACAGGTGTCGTTCCTGTCTTGGATGACGGAGCACCTGCTTCTTTACTTTCGACTGAAGGTGTTTTTTTAGCTTCTGGTGTGCTCATATTTTTGTTTTTTATCGACTTATTTATATTATAATTTCAAATTTAAAATTAAGCAAAATCTAATCTATTCCTTTTTAACCCCTATACTTTTATTATAGCATATAAAAATATAAAAGTCAAGTCAAAAGCCTGTTTGAAAAAGCTCCTTTTTGCCTTATTTTATCACGCTTTTAAATAAAGAAGAATCTCTTGATTGCCTGCTTTTCCTTTAAGACTGGAGACGGCCAGGCCTTTAATCCGATAGCCTTCCCGCTGCACAATCTTGAGAATTTCTTCTACTGCCTGCTGAGATTTTAAAGGATTTTTCACTACGCCTCTTTTATTTAAATTCCCTCTCCCCACTTCAAATTGAGGTTTAATTAATATGACCGCTTCGCCACCCGGCTTTAAAAATTTTTTTATCAATTTCACAATAGGAATAACTGATATAAAACTAACATCAACGCAAACAAAATCAACTTTTGTGTTTTTGGGTAAAGAAAAATTTCTGATATCTGTTTCTTCAAAAGAAACAACGTGCTCGTTTTTTCTGAGTGACGGGTGAAGCTGGTTTTTACCCACGTCAACAGCATAAACCAGTTTGGCTCCATTTTTTAAAAGACAATCAGTAAATCCTCCAGTTGAAGCACCAATATCTAAACAGGTTTTATTTTTAATATCAATCTGAAAAATTTTAAGTGCCTCGGCTAATTTTTCGCCGCCGCGACTTACATAGGAAGGGGCTGCTGATTCAACTTCAATATTAGCATTTGGTTTAACCAAGAAAGATGGTTTTTTAATCACTTTGCCATTAACTTTTACTTTACCGGATTTAATAATCTCCTCCGCCTTGCTTCTTGATTCACTAAAGCCTTTATTTACTAAAAACACATCGAGTCGCATTGTGCCTAATCGATGTGGTGTTCTTTTTTCTTTTAGCATAAATATTTCTATTTAATCCCCTGCCTTTTAATAGCTGAATTAATGATTTCCTGCAATAATTGTTCAAAGCTTAAACCCGCTACCCGAGCTGCCCGGGGAAAACGCGAATTTTCTTTAGGATCAGGATTCAAACCCGCCGGACAATTAACTTCTAAAATGTTCGGCCGGCCAAGTTGATCCAAGCGCAAGTCAAAACGAGCCCAATCAGCCATTTCCAAAACTTCAAAAGCTTTTAAAACCATCGTCTCGATTTCTTTTCTTAATTGAGCAGGAATGGGCGCTGGACACAGCAAAGGATCGGCTTTAAATTTCGGATTATCATAAAGCCATTTGGCTTCAAAATGATCAAACTTAGGAATGCCTTTTGGTAATTCATCAAAACGCACTTCTATAATGGGCAAAACGCGAGGCGGATAGCCTAAAACTCCCACCGTAAATTCGCGACCTGACAAAAATTCTTCGGCTATGATCGGTTGATGATAATCATTAATTTCTTCTTGAACAATTTTTCTTAATTCTTTTTCGTTTTTGACTAAGCTTTTAATAAAAATTCCTTTGCTGGAACCTTCGGATTGAGGCTTCACGATTAAAGGAAATTTTAGACGACGATCCAATTTTTCCCGACCGGTTTTAAAAACTTGCCATTGGGGCGTCGCAATGTGATGATAACTTAAAATTTCTTTTGTTTTAGTTTTGTTTAAACCAATGGCATATGACAAGGGCGATCCGCCGGTATAAGGGATTTGGAGCATTTCAAGCATGGCGGGAATTTGAGCTTCCCGATCCCGGCCATGTAATCCTTCGCTATAATTAAAAACCAGATCAATCTTATTTTTTAATCTTTTGAATTTAAGGTAAGCATTTTCATCAGCTTCCACCAAAAAAACCTTATGCCCCAAATTTTCTAATGACTTCTTAATGCCTTTAATGGTTTTAGGGTCATCGAAATCTATATTTTCAATTACTTTTTTATTTTTAGCTAATCGTTTGGTGGAACGAAGATTATATGTAAGCGCAATATTCATAGCTTAATCATTTAACTCATCTTTAATATCTTCTAAAACCTTTTTAGCTCGAGAAGAAACTTTTTTGGGAATTTTAACATTAACGCGGACTAAAAGATCGCCATAGCCGCGCCGACCAAAATAAGGCAATCCTTTATTACGAACACGCAAAATCTTTCCCGACTCAATGCCAGCAGGAATTTTAAGAATAATCGGCTTACCATAAATAGTAGGAATTTCTTTTTCACTTCCTAAAATAGCATCAACAACTGGAATGGAAATTTGATAGATAAGATCTGCTCCCTCTCGTTTAAAAAGAGGATGCGGCCTCACTCGCACTTCCACGTATAAATCGCCTGATGGACCATTTTTCTCGCCATCCTCTCCTCCCCCGGCCACTCTGATAATTTGACCGTCGTTAATTCCCGGCTCAATCTTTAAGGTAATTCGCTTTTTGCCCTTTACCCGTCCATGTCCTTTGCAAACAGGACAAATTTTTTCTGGAATTTTACCTTCGCCGCCACATTCCGGACAAACTTTTACTTGACTTAAAGAACCAAAAAAACTCTGCCTTACTTCCTTAATTTCACCATGTCCATTGCAAGTAGGACAAGTTTTAAAACCTGATCCTTCTTCATAACCGCGGCCTTGGCAACCATCGCACTTCACAAGGGTGTTATATTCAATTTCTTTCATAGCACCTGTGGCAACCTCTTCGAGGGAAATTTCAATCATCAAACGTACATCTGAACCGTACTGAACTTTTTTCCTTTTTCCCTGACGAGGATTAAAACCACCGAAAATATTACTAAAAATATCACCCAGATCTTCATCAAAACCAAAATCAGAAAAATCAAAATCTACGCCGGGTCTAAACCCCCCGCCAAAACCACCCTGACCAAAATTAGAAAAATCAAAACCCCAATTAGGAGACGCCCCGGCTCCTTCAAAGGTCTGACCAAATTGATCATATTGTCGCCTCTTATTATCGTCAGACAGTACCTGATAAGCTTCGTTAATCTCTTTGAATTTCTCTTCATCGCCGCCTGCTTTATCAGGGTGATACTTGTGAGCCAATTTGTAAAATGCTTTTTTTATTTCTTCTTGAGAGGCGTTGCGATCAACGCCTAATATTTTGTAATAATCCTTTTTCCCCATAAATTTAATTTATCTAATACAAAATGAGATCTTCTTTATTTTTCATTTCGATTTTTACGGCTCCAAAATTGGCTGCTAGCAATAACTCATAAATAAGCCACCCTATCATTTGAATTACCCATGCCACAATAATAGCGAAAATGCGAAATACAACAAACATTAATAACGCAATCCCTAGAATAATGTACTGCTGGGTAGTAATATTGAGAGCGCGATACTTCGATAAGAGAAATTGGAAAACAACAGTATTAATAGACTCAGTGCCACTTAATGAGAACCCTGCCCACTCCGAGAGTTGATTTCGAAAAGCGATGCTATTCTGTTCGATTAGATCCTTTTTTTGCTGGTCCATTATGTTTTTAGGAATATAGTTTTTTGTATCTTCTGGTTGAACAAACATCGCTTCCACTTGTTCGGAGATAATATTTTTAATAAATTCATTCACCGTCATATAGGGATCAAACCCTGTGAAATAAAATCGCAAAAGTGGAGTGGCTGGCTTCAAAATAGCATCAACAGTTTTTTGAGTAAATAATCGATCTGGTTGAAAAATTGCGTTGCCCATCCATTGCAAACAAATAAATAAATTAACACCTATCAGCACTAGCGCCAGTCCTCCTTTCACCATTTCATTCCATCTTAATCGCAGTAAATCGGATTTTCGCTTGCGCATCCTGAGTCGGCCTCCCCACAAACATAAAACAAGCAACAGCCATACTCCCAGACTCCACATTAGCACAAGTCCATTAATTGTTTGAAATCCAATTCGAATTGCATAAAAGCTTAATGTAAACAAGAAGCTTTCTACAATAATCGCTCCAAAGCGCGCTCCTTCTGCAAACAAACTTTCCAGAGTAAAGAAAATGGCAAAAAGACAAAGATAAATTAGGAATCCCCAAAAAGAGGAAAACCCTAAAAAGGATTTTCCTAAAAAGAGATAGCCCAAACTCAACCCGGCTAACACAGCCGAGATTGAAGCTAAAACAGTAAAAATAAGAATTTTCCACCAGTAATTGGATTTTTCGTAATGATTTGCACTAGAAAAAATTTCCAAGACAGCCATAGAATTCCCTTTTATTCCTTAAATTCTGCATCCTCTGGTTTATCATCGGATGGAGGATTATCGGAATTGCTGGGATTGTTAGTTTGCTGACCACCTTGATACATTTTAGCACCAATTTTGGAAATCGCCAAAGATAAATCTTCTAATCGTTTCTTAATATTCTCTAAATCTTCTCCGCTTATAATTTGCTTCAAGTCATTAATTTTATCTTCAACTTCTTTCCGATCCTCAGGAGTAATTTTTTCTCCTGCCTCGCGTAAAGTCTTTTCAGCTACATAGATAGTATTTTCTGCTTGGTTTTTCACTTCGGCCAATTCCCTTTTTCTTTTGTCTTCGGCCAAATGCTCTTCAGCTTCTTTTTTCATTCTTTCAATTTCTTCCTTCGTTAATCCAGTTGAGGCTTCAATCCGGACTGATTGTTCTTTTCCAGTTGCTTTATCCTTTGCAGTTACCTTTAAAATACCATTGGCATCAATATCAAATGTCACCTCAATTTGAGGTACGCCTCGTGGAGCGGGCGGAATACCGTCTAAAATAAAACGAGCTAAGGTTTTATTATCAGCAGCCATTTCTCTTTCGCCTTGCAAAACGTGAATTTCAACCGAAGTCTGATTATCAGCAGCAGTGGAAAAAATCTGAGATTTCGAAACTGGAACAGTTGTATTCTTTTCAATAATTTTAGTAAACACGCCGCCGAGCGTTTCAATACCTAAAGACAAAGGTGTAACATCCAAAAGTAATACGTCTCTTACTTCGCCTTGTAAAATACCGCCTTCAACAGCTGCTCCCATTGCTACGACCTCATCTGGATTAATACCTTTATGAGGTTCTTTTCCAAAAAATTTCTTTACTGCCTCCTGAATAGCCGGCATTCGTGTTTGACCACCGACCAGTATCACCTCATCAATATCTGAAGTTTTAAGATTTTTTTCGGCCAAGGTTTGCTTCACTAATTCAATAGAATGATCAACATAGTCTTTTACTAATTCCTCTAATTTTGCTCGCGTTAATTTCATTTCAAAATGTTTTGGGCCAGAGGCATCAGAAGTAATAAACGGCAAATTAACGTCTGTTTCGAGCACTGTTGACAATTCGTGCTTTGCTCGCTCCGCTGCTTCTTTCAAACGCTGCACTGCCAAAAGATCCTTGGAAAGATCAATACCTGCCTGCTTCCTAAATTCTTCCACAAAATAATTAATAATACGCTGATCAAAATCATCACCTCCCAAATGAGTATCACCACCTGTAGAAATTACTTCCACAGTATCCTCTGAAACTTGCAAAATAGAAATATCAAAAGTCCCGCCTCCAAAATCATAAACCACAATTCTTTCGTTCGTTTTTTTGTTTAATCCATAAGCCAAAGCAGCAGCAGTCGGTTCGTTTAAAATTCTGCGTACTTTAAAACCAGCTATCTCGCCAGCATTTTTAGTTGCCTGCCTCTGACTGTCATCAAAATAAGCCGGCACTGTAATGATGGCTTCCTCAATTTTTTCACCTAATTTTTCTTCGGCATCTGTCTTTAATTTTTGCAAAATCATCGCTGAAATTTCTTCTGGTCGATACCATCGATCGCCCATTTTAACTTCAACACCACCACTTGCCGATTCTCTAATCTCATAAGGTAACCACTTCTTGTCGCGCTGCACTTCTGGATCAGTGTACTTGCGGCCGATTAATCGCTTAATGGAAAAGACTGTGTTTGCGGCATTAGTAACTGATTGCCTTTTAGCTAATACGCCAACAAGGCGCTCGCCATTTTTGGCAATCGCTACGACTGAAGGAGTAGTACGCATTCCTTCTTTGTTTTCAATAATTTTCGGCTGGCCACCTTCAACAATAGCCATAGCCGAATTTGTCGTTCCTAGATCAATACCTAATATCTTGCTCATATTTTTTATTTAGATTAATTTTAAAATTTAATAAATCCGAGACCTTTTATTATAAAAAATTAATTTTTAACATTTTTAATAACTTTAACCTTAGCCGGACGAATCACTTTATCATTTAACACATATCCCTTGATTAACTCTTCAACAACCTCACCCTCTTTCTCGCCTTTTACCGTATCAATCGCTTCATGCAAATAAGGATCAAATTGCTTTCCAAGAGCTTCAATTCTCTTTAATCCGTGCTGCTCTAAAACATCTAACAGCTGTTGCCGGATTAATTCAATGCCATGCACAATATTTTTTTCCGTCGGCGTTAAGCCTTCCACCTTCAAAGAATTCACTGAAATATCAAAACTATCCAATACATTGAGCAGTTCTCTAATCAATCCTTCGTTAGCCATTTTAGTTATTTCTTCCATTCTTTTGTTAACATCTTTCTGATAATTTAAAAATCCTGCCCGCTCTCTTTGCCAACCGTTCAAATATTCCTCTTTTAATTTTTCACACTCTTCCAGTTTCTGCGCAAGCTCTTGCAATTCGTTCTTGGTTTCTTTTTCTTGAGTATTGTCTGATTGATTATTATTTTGGTTGTTTTTATTTTCTTCTGCCATATTAGTATTTAATTTGATTTAAAATATTTCGAGCCGCTTCTAAAATATTTAAATTTCTTTCGCAAATCATATTTTTAGGACCAATGAGAATAAGAAGATTCCTTTTTCGATTATACGGCATCACTGAAGAAATAACGCTCAAGTTTCTATCGCGCGTTAATGGACTTTCCTTTCCTACAAAAATCTGAAAATCCTCTTCCATCAAAAAATCTGCTATCTTCTGCAGACGTTCATCCAATTGATCAATATCCTCCCAGATTCTCCTCCAATTAGCCAAATCAATTTCCGTGAGACGCTCGAAAAGATTTTTCAAGCCATATTTATAAATCAACTGCTCCCACGGCAAATAACCAACTGTCAGACTATCACACAAATCCGCAATTCTTTTGGCTGTATCCGAAAATGACAAATTAGCCAGATCAGTTAATCTTTTTTCCCAATAACTAAGTTCATCTTCCCTTCCTTCGCGATCCATTAAGTTCTCTTTAATAAACCATTCATAAGCCTTATCCGTGGGCAGACGACCAGCAGAACGATGCGGTTGCATCAAATATTTTTCATCCGTCAAAATGTGAAATTCACGCCGAATAGTAGCGGGACTAAGATCAGGAAAATATTTTTGAGAAAATTCTTTCGAGCCAACCGGTTTTTGATTTTTGCGATATTCTCTAATAACCAGCTCTATAATTTTTTTCTGACGATCATTAAGCATATTTTTACCATCCATTATATTCAATTAGCACTCCCATGTCAAGAGTGCTAATTGGATGTTTCAACTAAAATAATCAGATGCCGAAAAATAGAGATGCCCAACCTGTTTTCTGTTTTTAATTAGCTCATGAATTAATTCATGAATTAATTCATGAATTAATTCATGAGCTAATTCATGAAATATTTTGATAAAGGCATTTTTTAGATTGGCATTTGTGACAGAAATGAAATGGAATTGCTAAGTCGTGCTCGCTTGAATTGTTTTGCAATTTGGGCGGGTCATGGGTATTAATCGAATGCTCAAATTAAAACAGTGCTCATTATGCAAAATGCAGGATAGTTGTAGCTGAGGAAAATTTTCTTTGAAAATTTTCCTCAGCTACAATCATTTTGAGATTTGAATTTTTTATCTCATCTCGCTTTACACTCTTCAACTAATTTTTCTGATCGAATTTGTTCAGCTATTTTTTCTAATTCTTCTTCAGCAAAAGGTTTAATGCTTAAAAATTTTTCATCGAGCGTTTTTTCTGGCCGAAAATTCTGTAAATAAAATCTTTTAGCCGGTGCAAGCTGACGAGCGATAGTTAAAATATCTTCCAGAGAATGAAGGGTGGGCACAACCGTAGTGCGAAACTCATAATCAATGCTCCCTTGTTTTATCAATTCGATGCTTGCTTTTATTTTAGTAATATCAACGTGCACTCCTGTTGCCCTATCATACCTATCATCCAGTGGCGCTTTGATATCCATAGCAATATAATCAACTAATTTTTTATCAATTAAACTTTTTAGTACTTGTGGCTGAGTTCCATTGGTATCTAATTTTACGAAGTATCCCATTTTTTTAATTTTGGCCAAAAAATCAGGAAGATCAGAATGAATGGTCGGCTCTCCACCACAAACAACCACTCCTTGCAAATATTCGCGTCTTTCTTTTAAAAAGCGGAAAAAATCTTTTTCATCAATGCGCGGCTGATCTTTAATTTTTTCGGGCAAAACCAGTTCCGCAGAATAGCAAAATGGACAACGAAAATTACATCCGATCAAAAAAACCGTACAGGCAATTTTCCCGGGATAATCAATAAGTGTTGTTTTTTGCAATCCGCCTATCTCCATTAAAATTACTTTTTCGCAACAGGCAATTTAATTTTTCTAATATTAAATTCTTTCCGATCGCGAAATTCTTGTTGCTTACCAAAATTCCATTGACTCACTGGTCTTAAATAGCCCACAATGCGAGAATAAACTTCACATGGTTGTTTCACTGTACACTTGGGACAAAAGAAATGCTCGCCATTGATATAGCCGTGAGTCGGACAGATAGAAAACGTTGGCGTCAGAGTAATATAAGGAACATTGAATTTTGAGCAAACTGTTCTAATCAGATTTTTGGTAGTGTTAATATCGGAAAGGCGTTCGCCCAAAAAGACATGCATCACAATGCCGCCAGTATACTTTGTTTGGATGTCGTTCTGCAGTTTCAAAGCTTCAAAGATATCATCAGTAAAATTCACTGGCAACATGGTTGAATTCGTATAATAAGGAACTTCTTTAGTGCCGCTCGTAATAATGTCGGGGTATTTTTCTTTGTCAACCTTGGCTTGCCGATAACTTGTGCCCTCACCGGGTGTGGCTTCAAGATTGTATAAATTGCCAGTCTCTTTTTGATAATCAACTAAGCGATCGCGCATAAAATCTAATACCTCCAAAGTAAATTTAATGCCGCGTCTGGTAGAAATATCCTCACCCAAAAAGTTAAGAAGCGATTCGTTCATTCCAATTAAGCCAATTGTGGAAAAATGATTACCGAAATATTGACCACGAATGTTTTTGACTGAAGAAAGATAAAATTTAGTGTAAGGATATAATCCCTTTTCAATAAAGTTTTCTAAGGTTTTACGCTTTATTTCCAATGATTCTTTGGCTAAATCCATTAAATGCGCCAGCCGCTCAAAATATTCTTTTTTAGTTTTAGAAAGATAGCCGATGCGCGGCATATTGATGGTA
>JAQVHD010000022.1 GCA_028696375.1 Minisyncoccota bacterium | reverse complement strand
AGGACAACACTCTTTCAAGGTGTAAATTCGGGTTCGATTCCCGGTGGCGGCGCTTGCCGGGCTGTAGTGTAATGGCTAGCACGAGTCCTTTGGGAGGATTTAGTCCGGGTTCAAATCCCGGCAGCCCGACTCTGATTAATTTTTTCAAACTGTGGATCAAATTTTATTAATAAATAAACCGAAAGGCATTAGTTCAGCGCAGGTAGTAAATTTAGTTAAGCAAAAATATAAAGTGAAAGTTGGTCATGCAGGAACGCTTGATCCTCAAGCCTCTGGCTTATTAATTGTTTTGACTGGTAAAAAAACTAAGGAAGCTTCACATTTTTTGAAACTGCCAAAAATTTATGAAGTCGAGGCCATCTTAGGAATAAGGACAGACACTTTTGATTTAGAAGGGCGCATTTTGCAAACCAATTTGCGGCGTGTGTTGCATCTTGAATTAGAACAAGTTTTAAAAAAGTTTCAGGGTGAGATTTGGCAAACGCCACCTTCTTATTCTGCCAAAAAAATCAAAGGGCAACCGGCATATAAATTAGCCCGACGTGGCCAAAAAATTATTTTGAAACCGCAGAAAGTAACTATTTATTCTTTAAAATTATTATCTTTTCGTTATCCCGAATTTAAATTAATTCTTAATGTTTCGTCAGGATTTTATGTGAGAAGTTTTATTAATGAAATTGGTATTGCTTTAGGAGTGGGAGCCACTGTGAAAAATATTAAAAGATTAGCTATTGGACCCTATCATCTAGATGAAGCTCAAACTTTGGAAGCAATTTTAGACAAATCTCCTCGTTAATGATTTGACAAAAACTCGTTAATATTTAATCTGATCAATAGCTATTCAAAATTTACATAAAGGAGGTTTTTATGGAATCGCTCGAAGAAGTAATGAAATTGATCTGCGGTTTTTTGGAAGAATTTCAGAGAAGATTGCCGTGGCGTCGAGTGGGTTCTTTGATTTTGCAGAAAATGCTGTTTTTGTTTGAACAGAAGAAAAAGTGGGATTTCAGCTTTTCTCTAAATCATCGTGGTCCATTTTCTGAATTGGTCGAGTTGGGTATTGATCGTTTATTGGTTCAAGCAATAATAGAAGTTATTAGTTATTCAGGCGGAGGAAGTTTTATTCGTCTCAATCAAAATCCTTACTCTTTAGCGGAAGAAGATCGGGAGCTTATCAGACGCTTGATTGATAAGTACGGTCAGTTGAGTGCGGAAGAACTGGCGATTCTTACGACGGCAATTTTTTTGCAAAATCGGTATGAAATCGAAAGCAAAAATCAACTGATTGATTTGATTCAGGAATCCCGACCACAGATGACGCGCAGTGACATTAAAGAAATAGTACGTTTAATTTAATGAATGCCCAAAGGCGACGCGAAGCGTCGCCTTTTTTATTTCCGCTTTTAGAAAAAATTAAAATCTGGTACAATAATAAAATGATGCATCAGCGAGAATATAATCTTTATCAACCCAATTCAAGCGAACCTTTTTCTTTAAGTCGCTCAAAAATAGAATTATTTGTGGAATGTCCGCGCTGTTTTTATTTAGATGTGCGTTTGGGTATTTCCCGCCCGCCGGGATTTCCTTTTACTTTGAATCAAGCCGTTGACTCTTTATTAAAAAAAGAATTTGATATTCATCGCGTAGCCGAAGCGGCTTATCCATTATTGCAACGTTATGGAATGAAGTTGCGGCCTCTTAATGATGAGCGTATTAAAGATTGGCGCAATAATCGCATTGGTATTCGTTATTATCATCGGCCTACCAATTTAGAAATCTATGGCGCTATTGATGATGTCTGGGTGGATGATAAGGGAACCGTTTATATTGTTGATTTTAAAAGCACCAGCTCCCAAAATGAAATCACACTGGATGAAGCTTGGAAAGATTCTTATAAAAGACAGATGGAAATTTATCAATGGCTTTTCCGTCAAAATGGTTTTAAAGTTTCAAATACCGGTTACTTTGTTTATTGCAATGGGAAAACTGATCGGGCTGCTTTTGATGGCAAACTAGAATTCGATATTTCTGTCTTACCGTATGAAGGCAATGACTCATGGGTGGAGCCAACGCTTTGGGAAATTAAAAAAACGCTTGATTCAGATAAAATGCCTTTAGCCAGTGATGATTGCGATTACTGTAAATATTTTGCTTTAAGGCAAAAAGAAGAATAATTGACAGAAAGATCTGGTTGGTTATAATGAAATCAAATTGAATATCGAAGTTATCAAGAGTGCGGGAAGGGATCTGGCCCTCTGATCCGCCGGCAACCTTTTAAGGAAAATTTCTTAAAGAAGGTGCCAAATCCAGACCCTTAAAAGGGAAGATAACAAGTCGAGACTCTTTCTTTTTAGGAAGGGTTTTTCTTTTTTAAATTTTAAAAATATGAAGAGGAAACAGTCATCGATCAAGACAGCGGAGTTTGTTTCGCCCAAACATCCGGATAAAATCTGCGATCAAATGGCCGATGCTTTACTCGATGCCTATTTAAAAAAAGATTCATTCAGTCGGACAGCGATTGAAATTTTAGCGGGCCATCATTTAGTGGCAGTGGTGGGCGAAATAAAAAGCCAGGTTCAATTAAGTAATCAGGAAATGAGAAAAATTTTTCAAAAATTTGTTGGCAAAAATTTTGAGTTGAAAATTAATTTGGCAGAGCAAAGTCCAGAAATTACGCGTGGCGTTGAAAAGGGCGGCGCCGGAGATCAGGGTATTATGAATGGCTACGCCACATCAGAAACGAAAACGCTTATGCCTTTAGAATATGAATTAGCCAGAAATTTGTGTCAAAAAATTTATCAGCACTATCCCTATGACGGCAAAACTCAAGTGACCATTTGCGATAAAAAAGTTCTCAATGTGGTGGCAAGTTTTCAGAATGCCCCAAAAAATAAATTAGAAAAATTAGTCCGTTCAATTATTAAAGCAGAAAAATATTATATTAATCCAGCTGGCGATTGGAGGATTGGCGGTTTTGATGCTGATAGCGGTTTAACCGGTCGCAAATTAGTGGTTGATAGTTATGGCCCCAATGTGCCGGTAGGCGGTGGCTCTTTTAGCGGTAAAGACGCAACCAAGGTTGATCGGAGTGGCGCTTATCTGGCTCGAAAAATTGCCGTTGATTATTTAAAGAAATATAAAGCTAAAGAAGTTTTTGTCAGATTAGCCTATGCTATTGGCGAAGAGCAACCTTTAATGAAACAGGTCGTTGTTGATGGTCAAGAGGATGAGGTTAAGGGTTACGATTTGACACCTCGCGGTATTATTAAATTTTTGGATTTAAGAAAACCTATTTTCGAAGAAACTGCTCGCTGGGGACATTTTGGCCGAAATTTTCCTTGGGATCATTGACCAAAAACTAAAAATACCATAAAATAGAAAACACGATGAGTACACGTTATCGATTGATATTAACTTTGCTATTTTGTAGTTTTGTTGTTGGAAATCTTTTTTTCAATTTTTCCCCCACTTTGGCCGCTGATAACCAGACGGTGAATCTTTATTTTTTTTGGGGTAATGGTTGTCCTCATTGCGCGAAAGAGGAGGCATTTCTACAACAATTAACTCAAAAATATCCCCAAGTCAGAGTGCAGGCTTTTGAAGTTTGGTATAATACGCAAAATCAAGAATTATTAATGAAAGTCGGCAAGACTCTCAATGTTGATATTCAAGGAGTCCCTTTTACCATTGTTGGTTCGCATACCCTGTCAGGTTATTACAATGACGAAACAACCGGTCTTCAAATTGAAAACTATGTCAAAGAGTGTTTAGTTCAATCCTGTAAAGATCTAGTTGCTCCACTAATTAGTTTGACGCCAACGAGTTCGGCAGTAGCCACTGCTTCTGCGACGCCGGCTGCGACTCCCCAACCTTCATTGACGCCTACCTTAGCGCCAGAACCAACAATTAAAGCCTATTTTTTTGAAAGCAGCGGCTGTCCTTTGTGCAAAGCAGAAAAAAATTATTTAGAAAGTTTAAAACTAAAATATCCATCACTCGAGGTTGAGTATTTGGAACTTTCCAAAAAAGAAAATCTCGAAATTTTCAAAAAAACTCTAGAAGAATTACAACTAGAGAATGCGGCCATTCCATTTTTAGTCATTGGAAAAAATTATGTGTTGGGTTGGAATGATGAGGCTACAACTGGAAAAACAATTGAAGAAGCAATTATTTGTGCTCTAGAAACAGGTTGTCCTGATATTGTCGGCAATCTTATATCCTCTATAAATCTTCAAACTACCAATTCCGTTTTACCCGAAACTATCAGTGTGCCTTTATTGGGCGAAGTAAAAATTAAAGATCTTTCCTTGCCGCTTTTAGCTATTATTTTAGGCGGCCTTGACGGTTTCAACCCTTGCGCCATGTGGGTTTTGGTTTTTTTGATTAGTTTGCTTTTGGGAATGAAAGACAGAAAACGAATGTGGATTTTAGGATCAGTCTTTATACTGAGTTCAGCTCTAGTTTATTTACTTTTTATGGCTGCGTGGTTGAAATTAATTCTTTTTGTGGGTGCAATTTTTTGGGTGAGAGTAATTATTGCTTTGGTGGCGGTAGGGGGTGGTGTTTATAACTTAAAAAAGTTTTTTAAAGAAAAAAATACAAAAGTTGTTACTTGTGATGTTGCTGACGAGAAGCAGAAGCAAACAATTATTGAGCGAATGAAAGCGGCAGTCAAAAAGCAATCTTTATTTTGGGCAGTTGTGGGCATTATTGCTTTAGCGGCTTCAGTCAATTTAGTGGAATTAGTTTGCTCAGCCGGACTCCCAGTAGTGTTTACCCAAGTTTTAGCCATGAGTCATTTATCAACGTGGCAGTATGCCTTATATATGGTAATGTACATCATCATGTATATGCTAGATGATATAGTCATCTTTGTTGTGGCAATGACGACTTTGAAAGTGGCGGCTAAATCAAATAAATATACTCTTTATTCTCATCTGATCGGTGGTTTATTAATGATTATTATTGGCTTATTACTTGTTTTTAAACCATCATGGCTCATGTTTGGTTAACTTGATTTTCAATCTTAATTTTGCTATAATATTAATAGTATTCAAAGGTCGGTTAATAAATGCTACCACTATGAAATTAGTTCCTCGCAATCCTTTTGAAGATTTGGAGAAGTGGTTTGAAGACGAAGATTGGGCATTACCCATTGTACCGTCTTCGGCATTTAAAGAACCGGCAATGGATATTTACCAAACAGAGAAGGATGTAATTGCTGAATTAAATATTCCCGGCTTTGACCCGAAGAAAATAGAAGTCTCTGTTAATAATCAAGTTCTCACCGTCAAGGGCGAGATGCAGGAAACCGAAGAAGAAAAGAAAAGGGACTATTGGAGAAAAGAAATTCGGAAAGGTTCTTTTGAGCGCATGGTTCGTTTACCAGCAGAAGTAGATGAAAATAAAGTAGAAGCCACCTATGAAAAGGGTGTTCTCAAAATTGTAATGCCCAAGAAAGAGTCTTCAACCCAAACCAAAAAAATCCCAATTAAAACCAAAGACTAATGCCCAAAACCCTACCTATAGTTTTCCTTTTAATTGCATTAGTAATTGTACTATTTGCGTTACGATACAGCCCCGTGCCTGTTCCTTTGCCCGGGGCTGGTTCTAATAATTCATATATTCAGACAGCAACACCTTATCC
This sequence comes from Minisyncoccota bacterium, assembly GCA_028696375.1. Classification (GTDB taxonomy): domain Bacteria; phylum Patescibacteriota; class Minisyncoccia; order UBA6257; family JAAZHW01; genus JAQVHD01. The sequence goes on along the minus strand of JAQVHD010000022.1, from coordinate 1,130 downwards.
CACTCCCTACACCGGTCCGCGACCCGAGACAGTTATTGTCAATGGACCAAAAGATTGGGAGGAAGTTTCTACTACTCCTTATGTGATTTTTCAGTATGTTGCTATTTGGGATGGTGATTTACGAGATATTCTTTTTGAAACTAAAGTTGATGAAATTGATAAAGATTGGCAGCAGAGTACAGCCAATAGTCGAGTAATTCATCTTTTACCCGGAAAGCATGTCTATCATTTTCACGTGCGAGCCACTACAAAGGATGGCATTTCTGATAACACTCCAGCCACTCGTACTTTTTGGGGAAATATTTCAGAAAAGACGGGGGTAAAAATTACAAACGCTTTTCCTCGTAGCGTTCCTCAAAAATTAATTATTTTTAATTCTGGCCCAGAAATTGATGTAAGTGATTGGACGATTGAAACTTCTTTTGGTTCCTCTACCATCACAACAGGCCTTGCTACCGGAGTTGGCTCCACAACGGTTATTACAGGCGTTCGGTTATTTTATCCCCATAGCAGCATAGTTTATCAAAATATTAGTTTAAAAACTGGTGATTCTTTGATTGTTGTAGGTCAAAAAAGTCCCTCTGGTTTCAATTTTTATTTGAATCGCTGTTTTGGTTATTTGGATGCCGATTATAATTTTGGTTCACTTTTCCCCAAGGATTGTCCTCGGCCCAGTTATACAGAAATCTCTTATTTCTCATCTGCTTGTCAGCAATTTATTAATAGTCTTGGAGTTTGTCAGATTCCCTCTGCAACAGATATTAATCGTTTTAATAATGATCCTGCTTGCCAGCAATTCCTCAAAGATTATTATAGGTATTCCACTTGCGTCGATCGTTATCAATCCTCGCCGGATTTCTTTAAAAGAGAATGGTATGTGTTTGCTAAAGATCAATTTATGAATGTTAACCACGATCGCATCGTTTTACGCGATGGTGATGGCTTGGTAGTGGATGCTTATCAGTATTAAAAATTGAGAACTCGTATCTCTTTTGGCAATTTGGCGGAAGGAAAACTTAGATGCGCAAAATATTTGCCCCTGTAGCTCAATGGAGAGAGCAATCCCGTCCTAAGGGAGAGATGTGGGTTCGACTCCTACCAGGGGCACCAAAATAAATTCAAAATTCAAA
>JAQVHD010000003.1:21761-33864 GCA_028696375.1 Minisyncoccota bacterium | reverse complement strand
GAGGACACGGTATTGTAGCTGGTGGAGCGGTGCGGACGGTTTGTGAATTAGCAGGTATTAAAGATCTTAGTGCTAAAATTTTAAGCCGCACTCCTAATAAATTGAGCAATGCCATGGCCACTTTAAATGCTTTGAAGAAGGTTAAACCCACAGCAGTAAAACAGGTTAAAAGTTCAACATTACAAAATCAAAATTTAGAAAATTCATCAGTTCAAAAGTCGGAAAGCGAAAAAAGAGAATAGTTTATGCAGTTGCATGAATTAAAAAAAGAATATAATACTAAAAAGCCCCAAAGGGTAGGACGAGGAGGCAAGCGAGGCACTTATTCGGGTAGAGGATCTAAAGGCCAAAAAGCGAGAGCTGGTGCTAAAATCAGGCCGGCTGTTTACGATTTAATTATTAAAATTCCCAAGAAGCGTGGCGTTAAACATAAATCAATAACGCAAAAGCCAGTTTTAATTAATCTGGACGTTATTGAAAAACATTACCATGAAGGAGAAATCGTTTCTCCCCAAACATTATTTGAAAAAGGTTTGGTTGAAAAGAAAGCTGGAGCATTACCGAAAGTAAAAATTTTAGGTCGTGGTGATTTAACGAAAAAATTGACTTTTAAGAAATGTCAGTTTTCTCAGCAAGCATTGGCTAAAACAAAGAAATAATATGTCTATTTTTTCTAAAGTTGCTCAATTATTTAAAATCAAAGACCTGAGAAAGAAGATTTTAGCCGTAATTTTTATCTTGGTGATATTTCGGTTATTTGCGACGTTGCCCATTCCAGGAATTGATGCAGTTCGATTAAAAGCAATCTTTGCTTCAAATCAGCTTTTGGGTATTTTAAATATATTTTCAGGAGGAACGCTACAGCGGCTTTCTATTATGATGTTGGGTGTTGGCCCTTATATTACGGCGACCATTATTATGCAGCTTTTAACAATGGTTATTCCCCGACTAAAAGAAATTTATTATGAGGAAGGAGCAAAGGGGAGAATGAAATTTAATCAGTGGTCTCGTTATCTCTCTGTACCTCTTTGTATGCTTCAGGCTTACGCCTTCCTCAATCTTTTAATTTCTCAAGATGTATTACCTCATCTTTCTGCGGTAGGTTTCATCAGGAATGTTTTAGTTGTGACGGCTGGTTCTATGTTTTTAATGTGGTTGGGTGAATTAATTACCGAATATAAGGTAGGTAATGGTATTTCTTTAATTATTTTTGCAGGTATTGTAAGCGGCTGGCCAGCGAGCTTGCGTTCCGCGATTTTATCCTACACACCATCAATGTTGCCTACGTACTTGATGTTTTTAGTGGTAGCAATTATTGTTATTTTGGGCGTGGTTTATATTAATGAAGCTGAAAGAAAAATCCCTGTTGCTTATGCTAAAAGAGTAAGGGGTAATAAAATGTACGGAGGGGTTTCTAGTTATTTGCCTTTGAAAGTTAATCAAGCCGGTGTGATTCCTATTATTTTCGCCATTTCTATTTTGCTATTTCCTCAATTCATCGGACAAATTCTCGCAACTGTTAAAGCTTCCTGGGCGATGAGCGCGGGTCATTTTCTCATGAACATGTTGAATAATCAGTTGATTTACTCCGCTTTATACTTTTTATTAGTGGTAGTGTTTACTTACTTTTATACGATGGTTACTTTTGATCCTAAAGAAATTTCTACTAATTTGCAAAGAAATGGCGGATTCATTCCCGGCATCAGACCAGGGCAATTAACCGCTGATTACATTAGTTTTATATTGCATAGAATTACTTTTGTGGGCGCTTTGTTTTTAGGGTTTATAGCCATTTTGCCTAATATTTTACAAGTTGTTACAGGAACTCAATTTCTTACAATTGGTGGCACATCTATTTTAATTGTAGTTTCGGTTGCTATTGAAACAATTAAGCAAGTGGAAGCTCAATTAGTGATGCGTGAATATGAGGGATTTTAAGCTTTAAGAGTGCAACCTCATGAAACAGCCAAAGATTCTTATTTTTTATGGTCCGCCTGGTGCGGGGAAAGATACGCAAGCCCGTCGTGTTGCCTTTAAGTCTAAGGCTATTATTGTTAGTTCTTCAAAACTGATTGAAGAGAAGATTTTTGATCCTCAATTGCAAAACGATCCTATTGTTCAGAGAGAGCGCAAAAATTACGAATCAGGTGCTTTGTGTACGCCAGAATGGGTGACTCAAATTATTAATGATAAAGTCAGAGAATTAGCTGCTCAAAAGCAGAGTTTAATTTTTACCGGTTCTCCACGGACAATGTATGAAGCAGAAAATGAAATCCCTTATTGGGAAAAATTTTACGGCAAGGAAAATATCCACCCTATCTTAATTACCTTGAAACCAGAAACATCTCTTTTTCGTAATACTCATCGCCGCATTTGTGAAAAATGTGGTTATCCGGTAGTTTATTCGTGGGAAGCAGAAATGTGGAAATTTTGTCCTCTTTGTGGTGGTGGGCTTATAGATCGAGGTGTTCTTGACGACGAGGCCACAATCAAAGTTCGTTTAAAGGAATACGAAGAACGTACGAAACCCATACTTGATTATTTAAAAGAGCGGGATTATCAAATAATTGAAATCGACGGCGAACCATTTCCCGACGTTGTGACGCAGCAGCTTTTTGATGCCTTGGTCAAAATTAATTTTTTTGATTAATATGATCAAATTAAAAACTGAGGAAGAAATCAAGAAGATCAAAGAGGGTGGTCATTTGCTTGCAAAAATTATTCATGATGTAGCGAAGAAAACCAAAGAAGGTGTGGCTACTCGAGAACTGGATTGGCTGGCGGAGAATTCTATTTTAAAATATGGCGGTGAGCCGGCTTTTAAAAATTATCAGCCCGATTTTAGTTTGCGGCCGTTTCCAGCAACACTTTGTGTTTCAGTGAATAACATCATTGTTCATGGTATCCCCGGCAATTATTTATTGCGGAATGGCGATTTGGTAAAATTAGATCTGGGTATGAAATATAAAGATTTTTTTACTGATATAGCTATTACGGTGAAGGTAGGAAAAGTCTCGTCCATCGCCAATAGGTTAGTAATGACAACTAAGAGGGCATTGGATTTGGCCATTGCCGCAGCTCAGGAAGGAGCAACTCTGGGAGACATCGGCCACGCCATCGATTATTATGTTCGTTCGCAGGGATTTTATACGATTAAAGCTCTTTGTGGACATGGTGTTGGTTATACTCCGCACGAAGAACCAGATGTTTTAAATTATGGTGAGCCGCATAAGGGATTAAAATTAAAAGACGGAATGGTTATTGCTATTGAACCAATGGTAGCCGTTGATACTTCTGATGTAATTGAGTTGCCTGATGGTAGTTTTGCTACTAAAACAGGGTGTTTAGCAGCTCATTTTGAACATACTATTGCCGTTACGAGTCGTGGCCCTATTATTTTAACTAAATAAAATGGCTAATATTTTGGCTATTGATTATGGAACTAAAAGAGTAGGTTTGGCAATCGCGGATGAAAAATTACGAATTCCTTTACCATTGAAAACAATTGAAGGAAAACGCCAGCAAGAGGTTTTAGAGACTATATCACATCTTTGCCAGGAAAAAGATGTCTCTCGAATTGTAATTGGACTACCCCTTTCTTTTAATTTTGAAGAAACGCCTGTTTGCAAAGATATTAGAGAATTTGGTGAAAAGGTGAAGCGGGTTACCAATAGAGAGGTTGTTTATGAAAATGAAGTTTTAACTACCGAAGCTGCAAAGAATATAAATAGGAGTCTTGATAGGGTGAAATCTCGACAAAGCAAATCGAAAAGTCACTTTGATAGTCAGGCAGCAATATTGATCTTAGAGAGTTATTTAAAGAAAGCCACCTATTGATTTTTTATTTAAAATATGATATAATAAAAGATATGAGGCAAAAATCATTTTATCTTATTATCATCATCATTCTCGTTGCACTATTAGCATTTGTTATCTATGCTTATGTTTCTGATTATCAGAAGGCTAAAGAGAATTTAGCCGATCGAGTGCTTTCAGCTCATTTAGAAAGTTTTCCGGTGGGTACAGCGGTAAAAGAAGGCATGAAGGGGACAGAAAAATCCGTTTTTAAAAAAGGAGAATGGATGGGCGTATCAGGAACGATTAAAACCACCGAGGGAGGAACGTTATCTTTGAAAATCTTTGATTTGAATAATAATTTAGTTAAAGAAGATCCAAAGTGGGAAGAGACAATCCAAGGAGGTCAAGGAAGTTTTGGTATGTGTTGCATTGTTGTTCCTAACGAAATTGGTCAATACGAAGCACGGCTTCTTTTGAATGATAATCCCATTTACTCTTTAACTTTTTCTGTAACGGAGTAGAATATAGTTAGAGGTTTAAAATTTCAAAATTGCTTATAAGGAGGAAAAAATGAAAAAATATTTTCTTTCTTTTGTGGAAGAATTCATTTTTAATCCAAAGTATCAGGATTATATAGCCGGACGAGTAGAAGTATATTTGAGAAAAAGCCAGTATGATATTGATGAGTTGAGATTCTTTACAAAAAAGATTAAGAAATTTCATCGTTTTCGTGACAAGTGGGATCTGGAAGAAGTTTCAGAAAAACAGTTAGAAAAGATTCGAAAAATTATCGAGAAGGAATTTAATGAAGTTAAAGATTAAAAATGCCAACCGCTTCGTAAAGAGGCGGTTTTTTACATCACTCCAAGTTGCGAAACTCTCTGAAGCAATTCCTTCGGGCTTCGCCCTTAGTTAGGATGACAGAATAAATAGTTTTGTGTTTTAAGTTGTATCTTTGATTTTTGATCTTTGATTTTTTTATCGTCATTCTGAGCGTTAGCGAAGAATCCCTCGGTTGCTTGGCATGGGATCCTTCACTTCGTTCAGGGTGACAACAAGAGGGCTGCGTCCTCAGGATAACAAAAGGATAGTTTTAGGGTTTTAAGTTGCAGTTTTGATCTTTGAACTTTGAGTTTTGACTTATTAATTTTTGACTTTTGACTTTTGATTTTTGAATTTTGAGTTTTCGTTATCGTCTATCGTAGCTTTTGACTTTTGATTTTTGAATTTTGAGTTTATAATGTATCTATATGGCCAAACCCTTTCTTTCTGTTATTATTCCTGCTTATAACGAGGCTAATCGTTTACCCAAAACTCTTTTAGATATGGACAAGTATTTAAGTCAAGCGGGATTTTCGTATGAGATTATTGTAGTGAATGATGGGTCTAAAGATCATACTGCTGAAATTGTGACGAGAATGCAAGACTTTGTTAAAAATCTGCATTTAATTGACAATGAAGCAAATCAAGGAAAAGGGGCAGTTGTGGCGCAAGGGATGTTAGCGGCCAAAGGAACAATTCGATTGTTCTCTGATGCGGATAATTCCACCTCTATTGATCAGGTGGAAAAATTTTTCCCTTATTTTAAAGAAGGTTATGATGTGGTGATTGGATCTCGCTATGTAAAAGATTCTGAATTGCCGGTAAAGCAGCCCTTCTATCGGCAATTGCCTGGACGAATAGGAAATATCCTTATTCGGCTTTTAGCTGTGCCGGGAATCAAGGATACCCAGTGCGGTTTTAAGGCCTTTACCGAAGAGGCCGCTATGAAAATTTTTCCTCAATTAACTATTAAACGATGGGGATTTGATATCGAAATTTTAGTTTTGGCTCGATTGATGGGCTTTCGAATTAAAGAAGTAGGTGTCCGTTGGATTAATGATCCTAATTCGAAGGTTAAAGCGTCAGCTTATATTGAAGTTTTGACTGAGTTAATAAAAATCCGACTTAATATTTGGCGAAAAAAATACAAAATAAATTAAAATGAAAAAAACAAAACAGAAAGAAAGAAAAAATAGATTAAATAATAATCTTGAATATATTTCTGAACTTAGATGCGACCCCGTTTCGAAGGATTGGATTGCGATTGCGGCGGTACGAGCGAAAAGACCAGAGCAGTTAATTGTTAAAAAGAAACGCCGGTTGATTACACCTATTAATCATTGTCCATTCGAAAATCCAGTTGCCAGCGGTCATCAGCCGCCGAAATTGATTAAATACTTGCCTCACCAAAAAGAATGGTTCTTACAGATTTTCGAAAATAAATATCCAGCCTTTCAACCAAAAGATGTTTCTATTATTGAACAAAAATACGGGCCATATACCATTATTAATGGCTATGGTTACCACGAACTTTTAGTTTTTAAAGATCATTTTAAGCCGTTATCTGATTACAAGGCATCAGAATTAGCTTTTACTTTAAAAGCTCTTCAAGAACGTTATCGAGCAATTGCTCAAGATAAAAAAATTAAATATATCTCTATTTTTCATAATTGGGGTCCATCAGCCGGTGCTTCTATTTACCACCCTCATTTGCAAATTATTGCGATTCCTGTTGTTCCGCCTCGTGTTGAACATTCCTTGTCGGGCAGTCACCGTTTTTGGAAAAAACATCATCAGTGTGTTCAATGCGCTCTGAATGATTTTGAGCTTAATCAAAAAAAACGCATTCTTCTCAAAAATAAAAAGGCGATTGCGGTGAGTCCTTTTGTCTCAGTGGAACCTTTTGCTTTACGAATTATTCCGTTTGAACATAATCCATACTTTGAAGATACACCACCATTAGTCATAGAAGCACTTGCTGATGTTTTGGGAAAAAGCCTTCAAATTTTAAAGAAAAAATTGGACGACCCCGATTTTAATTTATTTATTCACACCGCACCTACTTTTGGCAAAAATCAATACAAATATTATCATTGGCACATTGAGATTATTCCAAAAATTTCGATTTCAGCTGGATTTGAACTTTCCACTGGTATTGAAATCACCAGCATTGATCCTGACGAAGGAGTGAAATACTTAAAAAGTTAAAATATGATCGAATCTATTTTTTCAGCGGTCGCTAATTTTGTCCTTAATTTGATTTCTCAAATGGGTTATTGGGGCGTTTTTGGATTAATGGCGTTGGAGAGTTGTAATATTCCGATTCCTTCGGAAGTTATTATGCCTTTTTCCGGATTCTTAGCTTATCAAGGCCGATTTAACCTTCACTGGCTGGCTTTAATAGGAGCATTGGGCAATCTTTTTGGTTCTCTTATTTCCTATGGCATTGCCTTTAAATTAGGTAACAAAATTAAACAGTTCTTTTTAAAATCTAAAATTTTTGCATCTGATTATTTAAAAGCAGAAAGTTTTTTTCAAAAATACGGCGTGAGATCAGCTTTTATTGCACGCGTTTTACCTATTATTCGGACGTTTATTTCTTTTCCAGCTGGCGTTTTTAAAGTGTCATTAGGTAGATTTTCGGCTTACACCTTTTTTGGTTCACTGATTTGGTCGTACCTTTTAGCTTATTTAGGTTTTTATTTAGGTGAACGTTGGAATATTATTGAAAATTATTTTCACCGTTTTGATTATTTAATTGTGATTGTAATTGTTGCTCTGGTGTGCTATTATATTTATAGAAAGGTTAAAGAATTAAAGAGTCGCAATGATTTAGCATAAATAAATATATGGCAAAAAAATTTAAGGTAGTGGTAACACGACGTATTCCTGAAGCCGGACTCCAATTACTAAAAAAAGCCGGATTTGAAGTAAAAATCAGTCCATATAATAGAATTCTTACTCGGCCAGAGCTTAAGAAATTTGTAAAAGGAGCTGATGCCATTCTTTCTCTTTTAACGGATAAGATTGATGGTGAAATATTAGATGCTGCTGGCCCTCAATTAAAAATTGTTGCGAATTACGCGGTGGGTTATGATAATTTCAAGATTGATGATTTTAAAACGAGAAAAATTTATGCAACTAATACTCCCGGCGTTTTAACCGAAACCGTGGCTGAACATACCATTGGTTTGCTTTTTGCTATTGCTCAAAGAATTGTAGAGGCAGATGAGTTTGTTCGTCAAAAAAAGTTTCGCGGCTGGGAGCCGATGCTTTTTTTAGGCACCGATGTTCGAAATAAAACATTAGGAATTGTGGGATTGGGCAGAATTGGTGGCGAAGTTGCCAAAAGAATGCGTGACGGTTTTGGCTTAAAAATTATCTATTTTGATGTTAAGCGCAATAAGGAATTAGAAAAAGAATTGGGAATTAAATATGTCTCTTTCTCGCAATTACTCAAAGAGTCTGATTTTATTAGTATTCACGTTCCGCTTTTACCGACCACGCATCACATGTTTACTTTAAAAGAATTCAAAATGATGAAACCGACAGCTTTTCTTATTAATACGTCTCGAGGCGCTATCATTAATGAACGAGATTTAGTAACAGCTTTGAAAAAGAAAATTATTGCCGGAGCGGCCTTAGATGTATATGAATTTGAACCCAAAATTACGCCTGATCTATTGAAACTGCCCAATACTGTTCTGTTGCCTCACATTGCTTCAGCCAGCATTGAAACGCGTTCCAAAATGGCAGAAATGGCTGCTAAAAATATTATTGCTGTTTTAAGAGGAGGAAAGCCCATTAATCCCATTTTTTAGTTATCCACAAACATTTCGCAATTGTGAGATTTTTTAGGTATAATATAAGTAAGCAAAATTTAAAGGTCGAGTAATTAACATTTAAATTTAAATATGGTCGTTCAATCTTGGGCAGATATTTTAGTAGGTTCCTTCCAAACATGGTGGGGCGCTTTTGTAAATTTTCTGCCAAATTTTTTAGGCGCAGTAATCGTTTTTCTTGTCGGTCTGCTTATCGCAGCGGGTTTGGGAGCGTTGGTGAATAAGCTGATTACCTCTATCAAATTGGATAAATTATTATCCAAGATGGGTGTTGATAAGTTTTGCGAACGAGCCGGTTGGAAGTTAAACTCTGGCAAGTTTCTTGGCGAAGTTATCCGCTGGTTCTTCATCGTAGTTTTTCTTTTGGCCGCAACCGATATTCTGAAGCTGACAGCAATTAGCAGCTTTTTGAAAGACGTTGTGCTTTACCTGCCAAACATTATTATTGCAATAATTATCATTATTGCCTCAATTATTGTAGCGGACTTTCTCGCTTCGTTGATAAAAGGAACTTTGAAGGGTGCTAATCTTTATGCCTCTCAATTTTTATCTAATCTTACCCGCTGGGTAGTGTTAATCTTCGGATTTTTAACCGCTTTACTGCAATTGGGAGTAGGCGTTACCATTATTAACACGGTGATTACAGGCGTTATTGTAATGTTTGCTATTGCAGGTGGAATTGCTTTTGGATTGGGAGGAAAAGATTATGCCGCTCATCTTATTGATGAATTTCGAAATCGCATTGAAGAGAAAAAATAATTGATTATTGAAGAGAAAAATAATTAATTTTTTAAGCCGCCCCCTTTAAGTGGGGGCGGCTTTTTATCGGTTTATGTATCGTTTCATTTGTTCACTAATTAGAGAAGGATTATCTCTTGACAACAAATAAAGTTTTATTAAAATGGGATTATAAACAATGAGTAATTTATTCCACAATATCTTTATTCAAGGAAGCTAAAGAAAAGGAATTTTTTGTGTAGCGATCCGCTTCCTTGAATGGAGCGGATTTTTTAAAAATAAAATTCTTATTCACTATCAAGCTGTAAACAGAAAAAATTTTGTTTACATCCTGGTTGTGAATAACAACCGCGCTCTTTGACAATTTATATTAAGGTACAATGAAGCATTTTTTATCGGGACGAAATAAGGGCGTATGGTGGATGCCCTGACTAGAAAAGGCGATGAAGGACGTGGCGTAGCTGCGATAAGTCTCGGGGAGGTGCGTAGCAACCTTTGATCCGGGAATTTCCGAATGGGGAAACCTAACGCTGAAAACCAGCGTTACATGCTGCGTAAAAACAGCATGAGCAGACCCGCTGAAGTGAAACATCTCAGTAAGCGGAGGAAAAGAAAACAATGTCTCGAATTTCGAGATAACTATTTCCTTAGTAGCGGCGAGCGAAAAGGAAAGAGCCCAAACCTACTTTGTGCTTTTGCGCAGGGTAGGGGTTGCAAGACAAATACGCTTTTTTAATTATCTTTTAGATTCAACTCGAGTGTTAAAAGATTATTAAAAAGTGGGAGAGTCACAAATTTTTTGGTTAGCTGAATGAAATGGAAAGTTCAACCAGAGAAGGTGATAGTCCTGTAGGCGAAAACCAAAAAACTCTCTAGTATTTGTTCTTAAGTACTTCGAGAAAAGAAAACCTCGGAGGAAGCTGCCAGAACTAAACTGGCAAGGCTAAATACTTTTCTAGATCGATAGCGGACCAGTACCGTGAGGGAACGGTGAAAAGTAGGCCGGTGAGGCCGGTGAAATAGAACCTGAAACCATACGCTTACAAGGATACGAAGCGCGGAGCGCTTCGCGCCGAATGCAAAATGCAAAATCAAAATGTAAAAGTTAGGTATCTCTTCGGGATAAATTTATAAATTTATCACCGAAGGTGATATTTAATTTTGACTTTTGAATTTTGACTTTTGAATTCGTTACGCGGAGCGCATTGGACGTGAAGCGCTCCGCGTAACGTAGTGCCTATTGAAGAATGAGCCAACGAGTGTATAGATGCTGCTTTGGTTAATCCTGCTCAGCGGGAGAAGCCATAGGGAAACCGAGATTTAATAGATCGTCCATCTTTTCTTCGCAGTAAATTTATTTTTGCTGCGAAGAGATGATAAGGTAGCATTTATACGACCCGAAGCCAAGCGAGCTTATCATGGCCAGGGTGAACTTCGGCGAAAGCCGAAGGGAGGCCCGAACCGGTTGGTTGTGCAAAACCTTCGGATGAGCTGTGGTAAGTAGTGAAAAGCTAATCGAGCTTGGTAATAGCTGGTTCTCTCCGAAATAGCTTTAGGGCTAGCAATCATCTATTCAATTTTTGGGGGTAGAGCTACTGGTTTAATCGTAAAGGGCGAAAGCTCGGCGATTAAGTCAAACTCCGAATACCAAAAACGAGGATGATCAGTAAGACTACGGGGGCTAAGCTTCGTGGTCAAAAGGGCAAGAACCCTGATCGCCGTCTAAAGCCTCTAAATCTTGGTTAAGTGTTAAAGGAAGTGATTAGCCGAAGACAGATAGGATGTTGGCTTAGAGGTAGCCATCATTTAAAGAGTGTGTAACAACTCACTATCATATTCCGACTTCGGTCGGAATTGGCTGATCGCGCCTAAAATGTAGCGAGGCTTAAACCAAGTGCTGAAGACGCGACTTCTTGTGTTTTGCACAAGAGGGGTAGGAGAGCATCCCAACATCAGTGAAGTAGGATTCGCGAGAACCTATGGAGAGGTTGGGAGAGAGAATGTTGGCATGAGTAACCGCATTCCCAATGAGAAATTGGGACGCCGAAAATCCAAGGTTTCCGTGGCAATGGCAATCAACCACGGGTTAGGCGAGCCTAAGGCAATGGCGAAAGCCGCAGCTGATGGATAGCTGGTTAATATTCCAGCCCTTCCTATAAATTCGATGGAGGGACGAAGGAAAAAGATCTGAGCGTCTTAATGGTTTGACGTTCTTGGTGAGTAGAAATGTTTGCTAGGCAAATCCGGCAAACTGTCTTTAATGACAAATTTCAATCATCGAGAAAATTTCGCTTCGGCGGAAAATTCAGAAGCAGAGCCTTCCGAGAAAAACTTCTAAGGTTAATTTATAGGAATTCGTACCGGAAACCGAAACAGGTGGATAGGTGTAAGTGCACTAAGGCGAACGGGTGAGTCCTCGTTAAGGAACTCGGCAAAAAAGCGGCCGTAAGTTCGCGATAAGGCCTGACCATCTTGTGCTTCGCACAAGGAAATTCGAAGTATGAATATCGAAATCCAAAAACAGCCAATTAAATCTAAAACTTTTTAGAAATTTGAATTTCTGTCATTTGGATTTTCTTGTGCGAAGTGCGAGGTGGCCCGCAGCTAAAGAACCTCTGGCGACTGTTTAATAAAAACACAGGTCCCTGCTAACTCGTAAGAGGATGTATAGGGGCTGACGCCTGACCGATGCGAGAAGGTCAAGAGCGACAGTTGATTTGTCGCAAGACAAATCAGCCGATTGCTTTAAGCCCTCGTCAATGTCGGCGGTAACTATAACCGTCCAAAGGTAGCGCAATTCCTTGTCGGGTAAGTTCCGACGCGCATGAATGGCGTAACGATCAGAGGACTGTCTCAACGAGGAGCCCGGTGAAAATGCGATTCCAGTGAAGACGCTGGGTACC